>JAIRWK010000139.1 GCA_031268995.1 Planctomycetaceae bacterium | reverse complement strand
AAATAGACGAAAATTTCATTTTCAACTCTTTCGTATCTTTTCGTATTTAAAATTCACCTCTGTGAACTCTGTGTTCTCTGTGGTTGATAAAAATTCTATCGACTGAATAGTTACAAATTCCTGAAGCTGAACACATAAGCGTAACAATGTGGAGCGATTGTTCAAGGGCGAAGTCTATCGCCCTACCGGTTGCGGTATAGAATCTGATCTGCGATTATCCTTAATGAATCTGCGCTATCTGAATGCTGATCTTTAAATGGATAAAGTATTATTGAAGCAGTTTTTGGAAGTTCTCTTTTGTAATTTCAAAAAATTTCTGAATTTATTTTTTCCGGCTGATATTGCCGTGTATCTAAAATGACGTATAATCGTCGAATTATATTGGTTGCCCAATAATTATTGAAGCTGGTTTGGGTGATAGGTTTTGCCCATGAACAACCGCTGCATGTTGTTACGCTTGCCCGACGCTCTGCGTTGCAAGTTTACTGCAACTTTGGGAAATTTAAAGTAGTTTCGGCATAATATATGATAAAAATTTTAAGTTCAGAATTGCGAAATCGTCAATTTATTATTCTTCCATTTAATTTGTTGGCGGTTTTATTTTTTGTTATGATTTTTCAATTGACGAGTTGTAACATTTGGGCGAATTCTAATCAGTCCGAATTAGACTCTTCGGTAGAACCGCGTTTGAAGCAGGAATTTGTACGAATAATTCCAGAACAACGAGTTCAATTTGTGCCGTATCTGGTAACCTCAATTGACCTGATCAACTCTTACGAAAATCTCCTTGACCAGTCAACACAAACCGATACCAAACCTCCACAATTGATATTCTCACTTGACAATAACGACGGCAGCAACTTGGATAAACGTATCGCCGACATTCAAATTATTGACAATAAACTTATCATCAGATGGAAAAAAATCGGCAAGTCAAATTTCACTCTCAAAATAATAAACACCAGCGATAATTCAACCGAGTATTTTGACAAAATAAACATAGAAGCGTGGACGTTCAATTATTGGCGTATGACGTTGACGTTGTTGGGAGGTATAGGGATTTTTCTGCTTGGTATGAAATATCTTTCGGACGGTTTGCAACTCGTCGCCGGTCCTAGTTTGCGAAAAATGGTTGCAACAGTAACGGACAACCGTTTTTCCGCTGTTTTTGTCGGCGTAATTGCAACGGTCGCGGTTCAGTCGAGTACAGCAACAACGGTAATGGTTGTCGGGTTTGTCAATAGCCGCATAATGACGCTGGCACAAGGAATAGGCGTAATAATGGGCGCAAACGTCGGTACAACTATCACCGCATGGCTGCTGACTCTAAACATAAGTCAATACGGAATGCCGATTCTTGGTTTATCTGCGTGTGTGTATATTTTTTCGCGGACTGAGCGTTCGCGTTTATTGGCGATGGTTGTCATGGGTGTTGGGGCAATTTTTCTTGGGTTGGAGTTAATGCAGCAAGGTTTTGGGACGTTGCGTGATGCGCCGGAAATTTCGCGTATTATTGGTTCGTTTTCCGCCAAAACTTACGCCGGTATTTGGTTGTGTGTTTTGGTCGGTTGCGTCATGACAATAATTTTGCAATCATCATCCGTAACTATCGCAATAACAATTTCACTTGCAATGCTTGGTGTGATTGAGTTCGAGACGGGTGCTGCGCTTGTGTTGGGAGAAAATATCGGGACAACATTGACCGCAATATTAGCATCAATCGGAACATCACCCAATGCGCGAAGAGCAGCGATGTTTCACGCGGCGTTCAACGTAATCGGCGTAATTTGCGCAACATTTGTATTTGCTATGTTTTTTGTACCGATTATTTATTTTATTGTCGGCACTGATCCTGCTACGGGTTTGATTCGCAATCCGTCAACTGGAATTGCCTTAATGCACACGTTGTTCAATGTGTCAAGTATGGTGTTAATGATTCCGTTTGTGAGAATTGCGGCGAAAGTTTTGGGGTGGGTTGTTAGGGATGTACCGGAGGAAAATAAGGACGGCGTTTCAAGGTTGACGACGCTTGGCATCCATCGTTTGGAAACACCGACGATGGCAATTGAGCGGTCAAGAATTGAGGTTATTCGGATGGGGCATCTTTGTATTCAACTTTCGGAAAAGGTTGCGCTTATTGCGGAGTTGGAGAATCCGGATCAAGAGCTTATCGACAGCGCGTTTCATGACGAGGCGGTTTTGGATACATTGCAAGATGAGATTATTGCGTACACGGCAAGATTATTGTCCGGCAATATTTCACACGACTTGACCGAAGCCGCGCAACAACAAATAAGAATGGCGGATGAGTTGGAATCGATAAGTGATTATTTGGTTGTTATTTTGAAGTCGGACATAAAATTAAGAAATGACGGCTTGGCAATTCCGCAACCGCAAAAAATAGAGTTTAAGGAAATCCACGAATTGAACAAAACTTATACGTCAATGGTTGTCCAATTCTATTCGTCAAGAAAAAACAATGTAGTCGATTTAATGACGGAAGTTCACGCACAAGGTCAAAATCTCACCCGCAAAGTTAAAGCAGTACGCGATCAATTTATCAAACACATGTCAGCAGAACAATGTAATCCGAAAGTCGTAATTGCGTTCAACACACAGATAAACGCCTTCCGCCGTGTCCGCGAACACACCCAAAACGTAGCCGAAGCACTATCAGGTCAACACTCATAAAAAAGAAATTCCAAAAATCCTGAACGATCAATTGAGAACATTAGGCATCGCCCTGAAATAAAATTACCATTAATGCCCTAACGTTATACCAAGCTATTTTAAAATTCCTGAAGCTTGCGGTAAACCTGCAACGCAGAGCGTTAGGCAAGCGTAACAACGTGAAGCGGTTGTTCAGTGGCGAAGCCTATCGCCTTATCGGCTACAGTAAATATTTTGTGGGGGCTTGGCGGCGGTTTCAAAATCTGCTATACTTCCTGCGGTTTGAGTTGTGTACTTTGGTTTTGCTTGCGGCTTTTCCTTTTTGAATGTGCGATTTTGTGTTCTGTTGAATTTGCAAACGTTTTTGACAAGTCATTGGGGATAGATGAGAAGATTTAGTTTGGT
>JAIRWK010000117.1 GCA_031268995.1 Planctomycetaceae bacterium | reverse complement strand
GAAATTCCCGCCGAAGTTGCTATCCAAACATCGCCGTCAACAGGACAAATTTTTATATCAAAAATTCTTTCGCCAATCGGTCCATCAACAACATCATAATTTTTCCAATCCTTGCCATTGAAAACCGAAACACCTGTATTCAAATGTCCAACCCACAAACGCCCAAGTTTATCAATTGCCAAAGCGTAACCGTTGTTATCACCAAGACCGTTTTTAGTCGTGAATTGTGTAATTTTCCCATTGCCAATGTTGCAATGGAAAACGCCCTCATCTTCCGTTCCAATCCAAGCTCCGCCTTCCCCGTCATCAATTAACGCAACAATAAACTTCGCATTAAGACCAACGATTCGTTGAACTATCGGTTCAGGTTTTGAGGGTTCAGTTTTGAGCGGTTCAGAATTATTTTGAGCAATAGCGAAATTTGACAAAATCAAAATCGACAAAAAAATCTGAATCACAAAAATAATTAACGTTACAATAAATCTGCTTTTAAAAATATTCATTGGTTCAATACCTTTACGAGTTAGTTTTCGGTTAGGCATACCGTAGCTGTTTACGGCATATTTTCTTTTGCTTTTTGTTCGAATTGTTTTTTTAGTTCGTCGGGTATGTATTCCGGCGGGGCGGATATTAATTGTCGCACGGTTGGTTTGTCAAGGCGATTTTTGGGGACTTCTATGTTTTCATCGGTTATCACTTCGCCTTTGTCATTCCATGTAATTTGTCGTCCAAAAAGGCGATTTTTAACAAATTTACGATAAGATGACAAAAAACCATTCGGATGTATTTTAACTTCCGTACCAGTACCATCTATAACAAAACGACGATAGTTTCTGTATAATTTTGACCAATCCCAAACAATAGGATCAATTTCTATTAAATTACCTTCTACGTACTCGCGAACGCTGCCCTCTGAATCAAAAGTCAAATACGATCCGGATTTCCCTTCGTTGTTTTTAAGAACTGTTAAAACATTGGCAACATAGTCTTTGCCGAAACAAAAATTAACGTTATATTGGTAAAAACCATCTTGTTTTTTCAACGCCGGAGTTTCAATTATTGGTCCTGGATTGCCTTTGGAAACAGCCACCGCGTACTTATTTAATCTGCTGACAATATCTCGTATTTCGGCGTAATTTCCTTGTACCGGTTCTCGTACATCAATACGATTTCTCTTACGGGCAAATAACTGTCCCTTTTTGAAATCACGAATTTCAGGTTTACGAAATGTAGGTTTAGCCGCCTCGACCTTCATTCGCTCAATTACCATAGGGTATTTCGATAGTGGTGATTCCGTACTCTCATCATGTTCTCCACCAAAAAATTCGTCATATATGAGACCCGACATATCCCTCCGTTTGTACTTTCTATATTGACGCGGGGAATCATCATTCTCCAACAACCAACTAAAATCCCTATACGTACTCTCACGAATTTTTGTAATGTGATCACCCAGCATACCAATTTCCAATGTACGATCACTGTAAGTCATCCATGATTCAAGACCTCTGTTAGCGTGAATATCGATTTGCTCAAGCCACGTTTTCCACTTCTTAGTACTGTCTGGAATTGTCTCATCGTGTCCAAACCAAAACTTGATGACGAAACCTGAAAAATCTTCGTCCGTTTTGCGACCACAAAACTCAATATAAGGATAATACAATAATGCTCGCATATCACCGTCATTTATCGTATCAATTATCCAATCAATCCCTTTATAAAGTCTGTTAATATCATCATTGATGTAACGTTTTGGAATTTGAAACATCTTTTCATAATCACCTTTTTTGAGTTTCTTCAATGGTTCATAAACAGGTTGCGAAAACGAAATACCACAAAAAACAAAAAAGAATAAAACAACACTAATAAAAAAACGAAACATATTTTACCCCCATTTTTTGATTAAAAATTTGTTACCATTACGGTATTAAAAAATTAGTATACTACGCACTAAATCTGGACATTATTACTTCATGGAAGCCTTATATTTTTCAGGTAATGACAAATGAACAATACCATTGTCTTGTCTTTTTCCCAATGTATCCCTGTAAATTACCCTTAGTTCTACATAACAAGGGTTTTTTTCGTGACTATCAGGTACTTTGGTGATATCGACCGCATGAAATCCTTTATTTGCCATATCAACGCAGTTACAAGCCGGTCCGTACATATCCATTTCGCCCCAATGCTCTGAAATAAAAATCAAACCAGCCGCAGCATTCTCTATTATCAAACTTTTTTTATAAAATTTGGTAGTCGCTTGATTATCATCGCTCAAACGCCCTTGAACACTCAGATAATCAAATACTCTCCGAAGCTCATCTTTGGTCACTTTTCCATCTTTAACTTCGACAACTTGCATATACCTGTTGTCAGAAATGATATTGTTCTCCGCCTGCCTAAATACTACATAGCTTGCTGCACCAAAGCCAACTTTCTGGTCATTGATCTGTACTGGATCTGGTCCGTTTTTATGATCTTTTGTCAGCTCTTTTAATTTTTCTACACATTTATCATCAACTTTGATTTGCCATGCAATATGACCTATTGGCCATCTGCCCAAATTATCTTTACCCTTGTTTATATCAAACTCTTGCTTTTCCCGTGTCACTGTCCCTGATCTTATGTAGCCGTTTATTACAGCATCACCAACAAAGACTTCGAGTGTAACCGGATCGGGTTTTATTTCCTTACCATCGCTAGTTGTGGCGGTAACGGTGAGTTGCATGGTGTATTTACCAACCTTGATCGGCTCACATACCACATCGACATTCGAAAGTAAAGAACCATTAGTTATCTCATATTTGAACAATAATGGATTTCTTTGATCTTTAACAAAATTTTCCGGTGTAGTTACTTTTCCTAAACTTGCCTTTAACTGGTAAACGATTTTTTTGATCTTACCCGTTGGGGTTACTTCTTCAAACAGTCGGTTCAATTTTTTTGGCTTCGGTTTTATATTGCGCAACAGAAAAATTTGACAATATCAAAATCGAAAGAAAAATCTGAATTGCCAGAATAATTAACGTTACAATAATTCTGCTTTTGAAAATATTCATTGGTTCAATTTTTTATGAGTTAAATTTGGAGTATATGGAACCGGTATAAACAATTACATCAATAACCTGCAATTGTATCCACGACAAAAGCAAATCGGATTATTGTCTTCACCTATTTGAATGAAATCGTATTTGATGACGTTATTTCTTTGTTCGGTTTTGATGACGTAAATATTCGTTTTTTCGCCGTCGATTGGTTTGCGCAACAATAAAATTTCGTTCATACTTTTTGGCAATCCTACGCCGCCGGTGATGTTCCATGTTGCCGCGCCGCAAAGGTACAAGCACGCATCCATTGATGCCGGATGTGTTATCCAATTTTTCACCGAGCGGTTGCCAGTGATTTTTGCGAGCGGTTGTGTGATCGATTCGCCGATAATTTCCGAACCGTTAACAGCGATACATTGTAGTTCTTGCAATGTTGACCCGTGATACATTTTGCTGCCGCGAGGAACGTATTGAATTGTGTTACGGACAAATTTATTTTTGTTCAACGTATTTGCTTTCGCCAATAATTCCGCCAAACTATTCCGCAAATCCTCCGAAATCGATTCGTAATTCGGATAAATCAAAACATCTGAACCCGCATGAAAACGATTAGGATTCAAAACGATACCTTTGCTGTTTGCAAATGTACTTAACAGACGGCATGAGATTTCATTTTGATTTCGAGTTTCGGAAAAATTATCTACTTCTGTCCGCATCGTCAGCGGCGTTTCAGAGAAAAAACGCAATCCCTCGACAATATCAAAATTCCGCAACAACACCGGATTTTTCGTATCAATAATTCCATAACCGCTGTATTTATCGGCAAAAATCATACCGGCTTCAACAATTGATTCGATCATAAACGCCGCTGGCAAAATCGGTTTGTCCGCCAAACGATGATCCGAAATCAAATTTTCGGTCAGCGGATTCCAAACAGTCATCATCTGATTCGACACAATTTCATCCGCAAGCGGAAACTTCAAATCAACATGGTCAAGTTTCAATTCAGGCGAATAAATGTTACGATAATATTCATCGTTACTGATTACAACTTCGTATTCATCGCCCGATTCTAATTCTTCAATAAAGCGTTCAATTCCTTCTTTCGGTTGCAGCAGATTGGATTTTTGAGCTTCGTTTTTATTATAAATTTCAGTTTGTGTTGCTGCATTGGCGTTGTCCCAATTGTGCCAATGAAAACCGACGGAATACGAATTTGGTTTTATTCGATGATAAAATTTCGGCAGTTTGCAAAGCGCGTCGTTGGCTGCGCTGTATGCGGCGTTATATTTTTCACCAAAGCGACCGCTAACAGAACCGAACAAAATAAACGCCTCAACCGGATCATCTTTGAGCAACTGCATGAGCGTAATAGTTGCATCGACTTTTGATGCGATAATTGATTTTTCGTTGGCAATATCTTTTGGAGTCATTTTCAAAATTGAACTTGGAATAGCGGCGAAATTTGCGCCGTGAATTAGTCCTGAAATTTTGCTGGCGGTTCTATGTATTTCATCTATCACCGATGCCAATTGCGAACGATCGGTAATATCGCATTGATGATAAACAACGTCAATTCCAAGCTCACGCATTGCCCGCAAATTTCGATCAACCTCTATCGATTGCAAAATTCCATCCCAAACTTTAGACGGCAATTCGCCGTTTTTCAACGCACGACGTATAATTTTTTGTTTATGTTGCGCTAATTCTTCAGCGTTGAGATAACGTAACGATTCATCAACCGTTTGCAAATTCGGTTGTGCCAAAATGTGTATTTTGAGTTTGTAGCGTGTGGCTAAAGTTTTCACGTTTTCGGCGTTTATTCCGCTTGCGCCGTCGGTTGCAATCCATACACCGCCGTTTGTGATTTTGTTTTGAGCAAGTTGATTTTGATTCGGTTTAAATTCATCAACAATAATTCGCGGCATCATAATTTGCCCATCAATTATTGCGGATTCAATTCCAAATTTGTCACCGAGTGTGCCGTTGCCGAGTTCGCCGATTATCGTTTCGGCGATCTTTACGGGCAATTCGCTGGCGGCAGCGTCGATTATTCGTACAATTAATTGCTCGCAATTTTCGCCGCCTAATTCAGCGTAAATTCCTTTCAACAATCCCGTAATCAAACCGCCTTCAATTCCCATCATTCCTGATTGTGATTCGATTGCGTTTCCGGTTGCGAAATCTCCGCCAAGTGATACTGCCGCCGCGATTGAACTTTGTCCAAGTTTGCCGGATTTCGCAACAAGTTTAAGCCACTCACGCAACAACGCAGCAGGAACGTCAAAGCCAACTCTTCGACGGCGTTCCCAATGATTGATCAAATCCGCAGATTTCAACGGATCAAATAAAGCAAGCGAATTACGTGAAGACATGATAAATAAATGTAACGGAAATTTACCGCCAACAAGACCGCGCAATTTCTCAATAACAATTTTTTCATCTTCCGTTTCAGGCAAAATTATCGTATTTACTCCACGCTCCAACAACTTCTCCGCAAGCACCCATGAATCAGGATTATCTCCATAAATCAAAGCATAATTGCCGAATCGAAATTTAGACTTGCCCGAATTATTGTCGTTGCAAATATTCATGCACGGTCTCGCTGTCATTCTTACGATCATTCTTTTCGTCGTGCGATTGGCGATGTTATTATTGTTTGAAAGAGCAGGAGCTGAAACACAATTTTGTTGTGTAATTTTATTCTGATCAATTGATTCTGTCGGCGTATTTATTTTGGCGACGATTTTATTCAATGATTCTACTTTCACGTTTGCGATTTCAGTTACGTCGATTTTGAAATCTTGAGGTTGTGGTTTAATGTCGTCATTTTTAGTTATTTTGTTGTTGTCGGTTTGATTTTTCGTTTCAATAATTATTTTGTCAAATTCATTTCTTGTCGCTTCGAATCGCGGTACCAATATTTTCCAATCGCAAATCATAACTTCGCTATCAGATGTTTTCAATCCAAGTTCGTCAAGAATAAATTTGTAAGCGTCAGCTGGAGGAATTTTCAAAAAACCTTTCAACGCCACACTATCTTTGATGCCGGATTTTACCGCCATTCCAATTTCATCCCACGCTCCCCAAGCAAAACAAATACATCGGCAATCGCGTTTTATTCCCGCATACGTTGAAACCAATTTCGCCAATGCGTCATTAGCAAGTCCGTAATCGGTTTGACCGATAGAGCCGAGTCGTCCGCTGCACGAACCGAACGCCAAAAAGTGTTTAAGTGGTTCATTTTGTAACAAATACATAATCGCCGCTGCCGCATCAACTTTAACCGCATAAGTCAGCTCAACACGTTGAAGATCTTTCTTCTGAAACGCCGCCGAAAAATCCACGCCAGCACCATGCAACACGCCCGAAATCGCGCCGTGTTTACGGCGAATCGTTTCAAATGTTAACTCAAGTTTCGTAAAATCCGCAACATTACACGCATAATAATCATAACTTATTCCCTCTTCGTCAAACAATTTTAATGACTCTGTCAAATCAATTTCACGTTCAATTTTATTCCATTCTGAAATTGGGTTACGACCATTTTGTTTAGCGTCGAGCATGATATTTTTTTGCAACATCTTTTTCGCATCCGCATTAAGCCCAATCCATTCTGACGGCACAGATGGCAACGGCGAACTGCCGATCAAATTCAATTTTATTCCGAATTCTTTAGCAAGTTTACGCGCCGTAAATGCAGTTATGCCACGCGCGCCGCCCGTTACAACCCATGTGCCTTGCGGTTTAATTTCATCGGGCAAATCTGATTTCCGAACAAATTGTGATTTGCTGTAACTTGTTACATCATCTATTTTATCTTTTTTGTACAACAAATAATCCGGCACGTTCAAAAGTTGGTATCTATTTGTCCCGTTGTATGCAATTTCGCCGTAACTTGTACCGCAAGCCCATTCGTTGATCAAAGTTTCGGCGCATTGTTTTGATGAAAAACTTTCGGGCAAATCGATATTCACGGCGCGGAATTTGAATTGCGTTGCCAAACCTGCTTCAAGAAAAATCGATTTCGCTAAACCTGTAATCGTACCGCCGCAAATATTATCCGATACCAAATCAGGTGTTGGCGGTGGGCTTTGCCCATTAACAACAGCTTGATCGCAATTCCCAGATTCGTTAATCGTGTAACCGAAATTACCGCTGAGAAATGTTGTAACGAAAATTGATCCTTTATTAAACAATTCCTTATTATTTGCGAGTCCACGATACCAATGTTGAACGGCGGCGAAGGGATTTAAAACACGTCTATCGCGATTTAATTTCCAATCAACCGCATTCCATTGACTGATTATTGATTGGTCTAAATCTTTAGTATGATAAGAATTCCACTCTTCACGCGACGGCACAACAAAACAATGCGGTGTCGGCGCGGATTGACAAACCTCATCAACTTTAGCCGTCAACTCATTAACATTGCCATTGCATTTAACCGAAACAACATCGACTCCATCACCCCGCAACAAACGCTCCAACGCAATCCCAACCGGCGACGTACCAATTATCAAAACACGCCCCGAAACCGGTAACACAAAATGCTCTGGCTGAATAAGCGGAACAGCAACAAGACGCGGAACAAAACGAGTTGAATTACGGCTCAAATTTTCTATCGGCTCATTGCGGTTTTCGTCCAATATTTTAGTGTATTCATCTTGCGAAAGTGTGAGCAATTTATTACCGCGATCAAGATCGTTTGCAGCTTGGAAGGTCTGATTTGTTACTGAATTTTTATTTTTTGTTTCAAAAATATCGTTGTCGTTTGGATGCGATTTCCAATAGGCGAAAAGCGGTTCGGGACTCACTGCGGATTTCTTTGCCAAGTCCGTTATAAATTGCGGAATTGATTCGTTTGGTTGTTTTTTTGTTGCGCAATTCACGTTGAAAAAATCAGCTTGTCCACGCAACTTGCGCCGTATCTTGTCCGATAAAATATCATCAACAAAATTTTCACACGATGAAATTTCTTTTGCAATTTTATTAGGACAATTGTTATTTTGTTCCGCAATATTTTTTTGTCCTTCGTCAAAATATCCCGCGATTTCAAGCATTCCACGCACCGTCAATAATTGCAGTTCGCCTTTGTGTTCGCTTTTTTTATCAGTCTCTTTCGCATCAAGAGAAATACAAATCGGCTTCATTGCGGATTGATTTTTCGTAAGATATTCGGCAATAATTTTTTGGTTCAATCCGGTTAGTACGTTGCCCGGACCGCATTCAATAAACGCCGTGCATCCGTAACCCAAAAGCCCCTCAACCAACCCAACAAACCGCACCGGTCTTACTAACTGGTTCGTCAAATTTTTATGTATTCTATTCCACACGGTTTCAAACCGATTGCTTACACTGCTGAAAAATTGTAACGAAAATTCGCTGGTCGGTACTTGCTCGAGCGCAACATTTAAAGGCTCGCGAATCGAATCCATCAACGGCGTATGAAACGGACGCGGCACTTCAAGAATTATTGACGGTATTTTGCGTTCGTTCAAGATTGAATAAACGGTTTGGATATCGTTACCGTTCGCGCCGAGTACCGTTTGTTTTGGTGAATTTGAATTCGCAACAAAAATAATCATTCCTTTGGCGGACATTTCGGTACAAAAATCAACCGCCGCTTGTTCGTTCATTTGTGCGGCTAGTAAATTTCCGCCGTTAATATTTTTATCCGCATAACTTTTGCCGTTGGAGTTTAGAATTGCGTTACATCGTAATTTAGTTGCATTAATTCCTTGTTCAACAGACCATCCGCCCGCCGCAGTTATTGCGGGATATTCGCCGTAACTATGCCCCGCAACAACATCAGGCACGATACCGATTTTTTTAGCCGTATTAAACAGAATTAAATCTGCTGCAAATATTGAAATTTGTGTCCAAAAAACATCAACTCCAAGCTCTGACCGATTACTCCACGCCAATTGAGAAAACGCCGGAACTCCTACATTTTGTAGTGCAATATCTAATTCGTCTGCGATTGCTTTGACTGATTTCGAGCTTGTTATGAGCGGCTTCAACATTCCTTCGTATTGCGAACCTTGCCCTGAAAAAAGAAACGCGATTTTACCGACAACAGGTTGACGTTTGCCGAAAATTATATTTTTACGCAACAAAAGTTTTTCCGCGTGTCCGCTATCAAGATGTTGCAATGAATACGCAATTTGTTCGGATAAATTTGATTCTGAATTCGTAATAAAAATAATTCGATAGTCCTCATTCGCCTCAAATTTAGCACAACTCACGCGCGATTCCAACTTCAAACGCAACCCATCAATCGAACCCGCCGTAAACCGAACCAACCGATAATCACTACCATCAAATAACTCAACATCTCCACAATTACTAATCGACGTACCCAAAATCTCCATATCAATCTCCCCAACATTATTTTTTGTAACGATAAATCCATTAGCTAAATCAACAGCTTTTTCACTCGAACTTTTATCCGCGTTTGACAATTTATACTCAAGCTGTTTTGAAATTCCTGAAGCTGAACACGCAAGCGTAGCATCACGAAGCGGTTGTTCAGGGGCGAAACCTACCGCCCATACCGGCTTCGGTATATCATCTACTTGCTCTATCAAAATATGATAAACAATTCCCGAAGTATCCGATGCGGAAATCGCACCAAATTTGTTAAACGTATCATCTACGCCAATATTTCGATCACTCTCGGCAACAGGTAATTTATCGCAAGCCTCCGACGTTCTAAACGCAATTCTCTCAAACGTTTCAAGCAATGATGCCATTCCTGATGCTGCTTGCGTGTCGCCGATTTGTTTAGCGATATTTGAAAATTCCGCGTCGGGATAAAACGATTTCAATATTTTGTACGATAATTCACCTTGTTGAATTTCATTCGGCGCAAGTCCTACATTTTTAATTCGGGTAAGTTGTTCTTTACTCAATCCGCTTGAAGCCCATGCTTGTTCAATTGCCTTTGAATACGCGCTCTCAATATCTGCATCAAAACCTACTCCAATACCATGAATCAAAAACAATATTTTTTCGTCTGCATTTTCGCGTTCAAATTTAACATCTGATAACCGCTTCATAATCAGCACCGCCGCCCCTTCCGCCGGAACAATTCCATCCGTAAAACCAACATGCAATCTCTCATAATCAATAAACGCAACAGGTAACATATTACTCGAACCCGCCGCGCAAATTACAAGATCATTTTCTTTTTCACGCAATATTGCTACGGATTGTGCAATTGCTGCCACTGCCGAAGCCGAACCCGCATCAACAGTTACACAACCGCCCGACAAATCAAATATTTTTGTAATCCGGCTTGCAAGCGAACTTGCCGTAAAGCCGCCCGCTTCGTCAAACAACGACGTTATCCGTTCAAAAAATTTATCCGTGTATTCGTTCGCAATTTCATTCAGAATTTTTGGATCAGAAATTCCGTGCTGTTGTAATGTGTCGAGCAACAGTTGCCTGAATGGTGCTAACTTATACGAAATTGACAAGTCAGCAAAAAAATCCGTGCAAAAATTTGAACCTACAACTACTCCCGTTCGTGTTTGATCCAATTCATTTTTCGTTACATTAAATCCCGCTGATTCCATCGCCGTATCAACAACATCAAGAATCATGAATTGCAATCGATTACCTGCCGCAATTTGTTTCGGCGGAATTTTATGGCGTTTCCAGTCGTATTTAAACTCTTTTACAAAACCGCCTTGTTTAATTTGCGTCCGATACAATTCCGTTTTGTCTGCATTATAATCACACTCAAACCATCGCTCACTCGGAATCGGCGATACCGCATTAACTCCCGATTTAACCAATGACTCAAACGCCTTAAAATTCAAACTCCCCGCAAACAACGAACCAACACCAATAACCGCAATTGGTTCATGCGGCGGATTTTGCGCAACAGAAATTCCGGCGGATTGAATTTTGTTTTGCTGGTTATAATTATTGTTACGATAATTCTTGCCCAAGTCGGACGGTTCTTGAATCACAGCATGAGCATTTATTCCGCCGACACCAAACGCACTCACCGCCGCCAAACGCGGACGACCGTCTTTCGACACGGGCAACTCCGCCGCTGCTTCAGGCAAATAAAACGGCAACTTTTCCCAGTCGACATTTTTATTTAGCGGTTTCGGGCAAATTTGCGGCGGAATAGTGTTGTGCCTGAATATTAGGATTGTTTTGATTAAACCGGCAATTCCGGCAGCTTCGAGCGTATGACCGATATTTCTTTTGACGCTTCCGAGCGGAACTCGTTCTGTCAACTTGTCGGCGAAAACGGTTTGAATTGCGTTGAGTTCAGTTTTATCGCCTACCTGTGTTG
This sequence comes from Planctomycetaceae bacterium, assembly GCA_031268995.1. Taxonomy (GTDB): domain Bacteria; phylum Planctomycetota; class Planctomycetia; order Pirellulales; family Thermoguttaceae; genus WRKP01. The sequence continues at coordinate 1,713 of JAIRWK010000117.1, read as the reverse complement.
AGGTTGCGTGTGCTTCGTAGTAGGCGAGGCGTTGCAGGTCTGACGGATTTTTGTAAGCGTTAAGTATTGCGGCAATTTCACCTTCAACTCGCGGTGCCCAATGCGACCGCCCATTTCCATCGCTTGAAAGCCCAATACCGTAAATAATTGCGTGAATTTGATCGCCGTCCGTCAACGCCCGCTCCAACGTCTTAACAACAATCGCAACATAACCTTCAGAAGGAATCACACCGTTTGCCAAATCCGAAAAAGGAAAACTCCCGTCGGGCGAACCTGATTGAGCGTTGGAAAACAGGATTTCGTTACCTTGCGTCAGATAAGTTCCGCCGCCAACAATTGCCATATCTACAAATCCCGAACGAAGATCGCGACGCGCCATCGCCAAAGCGTTGAGAGAAGACGAACACGCAGCGTCAAGCGTCAACGAAACGCCGGTTAAACCCAAAGACTCTGATACAGCTGCACTTATTGATTGAACTTGCGGCGACAAATAGCCGTTTTTCGGGTGGCAAACTGAATTTTTGCGGATATTTTGGATTATTTCGGACGTGATTTTATTTAATTCATTTTGTGGCAGTTTATCTTGTAGTGATTTGAGGTTAGGTAAAATTTGGGCGAGTTTGGGCGAGTGTGTCGAATAATTAATTTCGTTGTAGAGTTGTCCAACGCAAGTACTGCCCAAATAAATGCCTGTGTTTCGATAAGGAATCCGAAACGGGTTCATTCCGGCATCACGACAAGCCGATGCGGCAACTCGGCACATTTCAATTGCTCCTGCGTCAGCAATTCCGATTAGGCGTGATGGAAATGAAAATTCGAGCGGATCAAAATTGCTGTAATTAACGATTCCGCCGTGAGATATGTAAGATTTGCCTTTAATTCCTTTTTTGGGATCGAAATAAAGTTCTCGGTCAAAACGGCTTTGCGGCAATTCCGTAATTGCGTAACCGCCGCGCAAGATTAAATCCCAGTACGAATTAATATCGTCCGCATCAGGCAACCGGCAAGCCATACCGATCACTGCCAGAGACAAATTGCCGTCCGGTAATTGATTTTTGTCCGAGAAATTTTCCATCGTGAGGGGAAGGTGAATCCGATTCAAAAAATGCCAAAGTTATTAATTTAATCGAGTTATGCCGAATTTGTTCCAAATTTTTTGACCTGAACTACCAAACGTAGCAAGCGAAAAGGTCGTTCAAGGGCAAAGCCTATTGCCTATACGTGATTAGGCATAGAACCAATTGCAGAATAAATCTGCGAGCACTAGCAAACCCGCTAATCCGAAAACATCAGCACTATTTTACCATTTATTTTAGTTTAGTCAAATTACCCACTTTATTTATTTTGTCTTTTCAAGTTTGCCTAATGAACATAATTGTCCGTTTAAAAAATATCAGCACGCAGACAACGCAGATTTGAAAAAGATATTCGCAAGGTCAGAAAATAAAATCTTATCTGCGAATATCTTTGAATAATCTGTGTTATCTGCGTGCTGTTCCGGCTACGGTGTACAGGAAAAAACGAAGGTAGGTAACTGTTCATTGAACGATTACCTACCTTTGTTGTTTTTGTTGAAATGTTACAGATATTCGCAATCTAATTTTCCAACACGATTTTTAAATCGTTGCTTCCTTCTTTGATTTCGAGGAAGAGCGGGGATTCCAGTGGGCTTTGATATTTTTGTGGAATATCTGCCGGATTGGTTGGTGTGAT
>JAIRWK010000100.1 GCA_031268995.1 Planctomycetaceae bacterium | reverse complement strand
TGAAAACTACAAAAACTACCATTTTCACCGACATAAATGGTAATACCTCACAGCAAACATTCACTTCCGAATCAATAAACGAAACCAATATCAATACCAATATTCCCACTTCCTACTATACCGGAATGTTTGATGATATTTACCAAACAAATTCCGACAAACATATACTACAATTACAGGATTTTATTGCTGAACATATTTTCAAACCTCTCGGCTTTGTAATGCTCTATGGGATCATTATTGCTTGGTATGGTTTTTGGATATGTTTTGCATTGTCCGCGATTTACTTTTGTTTTTTTTGCGGTTGAAAATTTTACATACTGCCTGTAACGGCTTTCCAAATGGCTTTGTCGAATGGGATTTCCAAACTAAAATCATGCAACGTAAATCGGTCATCCGATAAGGGGTTGTTACACTTGCCTATCAAAAAGGAAATACTACAATGTATCCCTGTGGCAAGTGATGTTGGTTATCACTGGTCATAGACCTGCCTTTGCATCTTTCGCAAAGACAGGTCATTTTTTTCTGCGTTTTATTCTTTACATGCTCCCCGTTACCGCTTTCCAAATAGTTTTGTCAAAAGGTATTACTTTTTGTTTTTTCTTTTCGGCGGCGGTGAAAGGGTGAATTTCCTCCGGTGTAAGCCGGCTATCCTCATCCAACCAGGGATTAGCACAAACGCAAATCAAACTCGAAAATAAATTCCAATCGTGCTTTTGCCGACCGTGTGCCATTGTTACCAATTCACGTAACGAAAACGGGGCAGGGTTCACACCCACCATTCCCGCGTACTCATAAATCAGTCGGCGAATAATTCCGGTTTCATGCTTTGGGCAATTTGCTCCCTCATTATCGGTATCATTTTTTCCGCGTTCAGGTCTATCTGCTCCAACACCATTGTCGTGTGTTGTTTCTCGATTTCGCGAATTTTGTTGAGAGCTTTGCGAATTGTCTCTCGCTTGCTCTCTGACGGGAAAAAATCAATTATTGCCTCCTCAAAAGCAACTAACATTTGACGCAAAACATCGCCGTCAACACACCCGCCAAACCACCGCGATGCCTTGCCCATTTTCGGTTCATTTTTCAATTCAGGAAAATCCTCATACAAGTCCGCTTGTTTGCAATTATATTCATCAACATCGAAAACCTCATAAACTTGATCGCGAAGCAAAACAAACACAATATTGACCAGCAACTCAACATCGAACAAAATTTGTTCAATCTGGTTTAATTCTATTGCACGAAATAAATCAATAGGTTTGCCCTGTTGATCATGGCAATACTTTTTAACCAAATCAGCTGATTCGGTTTTAATCTTAATAGTCCAGTCTCGACCGGACGAATCTTTGAAATTACTCATTTTTTCAAGTGGTTAAAATTGTTAAAAAATTACAATGAACAGTAGGGACTTAAGGGACATTAGAGACAAAAATCATGTCCCCTAAAATTCAGTCCCTCAAGTCCCTATCGTCCCTTTTGTCCCTAATATGCTTTAAGCACCTTTAGGGACAAAAGGGACTGAATCTCAACTAGTCTCTAACTACACACCTACGGTTAATCTTCTACAATGACGTGATTGATTAGCCGCTTAACACCTTTACCAACCCCGCTAGGTTTGGCTTCGCATTCGAATTGTTGTGCGTCCGCCGCTTCCTCTGTTTTATCGCCGGTGAATACGTAATAATCGCCGACAAATCCGTCCCCATCAGGATCAACCATCATGATTGAAATTGGCTGATGCCGTGCGAATAACGCAGTCTTAATGATTCCGATGTCCTCCGGTTCCGAGTATGAGGTAATATTGTTTAAAATTGTTACATCTTTGACGTTCGGACACGAAAATGAAATTGGATAATCAACCAATCCCTTTTCGTATGCTTTTACTCCCTTGTGAATGCGTAAGGTAACTTCAACGTCGTCGAAAGCTATCCCGATTTTAGGGTCTTTGACGTGTTCAAATTCCGTCATGTTTTTAGTATCAGTGATTCCGAGACCAAGGGCAATATACATCTTACCTTCGAATCCCATCCACCATCTTTTATCTGCCATAATTTTCTCTCCATTTTTTAATTGTTAAAATTCGACCGTTAAATCGGTCTGCGACCAACATTGAGTACCATTGTTTCAATGTTTTTTAGCGTAAATTTCCGGTAATTTATCTCGTGCCTTTTCAAGACCGGGTCGCATGAAAGGGCGTGCTTCAACCCGTTTTCTTTTTTCTTGTTTGTCGTAGACGGGAAAAAATTTAACGTGTTTTTTGCCTCTGTTGTAGTCTGTTGTAATTACTCGATAGCCGATTAGGTGTTGGTTGTTGATGGTTGTCATTCCGCCCGCTTCAAGCAACGCTGGAATCGGTAAAGCATTCGCGGCGTGAGCGGGATTCGAATATACCCTCCCGCTGTCATTGTCCGCGTAATATTGAATACTGTTACGTAACCAATATGATTTCCAACTTGGGTTGTAACCTCTCACCGTGTCATCGACCATCCATGAATACGGTATCTGATGCGGGGACGATTGTTTTTTCTCGCGGCGTTCCCCCTCATCTAACAACTTCCAATCCTTCAAGTTTCCAGTGACAAGGTCGTCCGTATGATCATGAGTTGCAAGGTATTCTTTGACCGATTGAATGGCGGTCGGATGCAGTACGTCATGATCGTATATCATGGTGTCAAACTTTTTGATTGTGCCTCTACGTTTGCGGATTGAATTTTTGATGACACGTGCTACATAGGCAGCTGCGTGTTTATTGCTGCGAATAGTAGCCTTCTTAATTTTTTTGCCGATTTTATCTAAATTTGATTTATCTTTAACTTTAATTTTCATACTGTCAAAATTTGTTCTGCTTTTATTCTAATTGCAACAAAAAATACGTTTAGTGTCTCTATCATTTTGAAGTCGACTAATGTCAATTGTTCAGGTGTTTTGCAAATTACTTTGTCGATAATTACAGTATTTAAAAAGTGATTAAATATTGTTTCGTTCAAATTCAGAACCGGATCAATTTCGGCAAGCTGTTTTTCAAGTGTGTTGTTTCGTTCTTTTAATTTTTTGCTGATTGTAATATCAACGCTGTAAATTATTGAAAACATGTTGCGGGCTTTATTGCTGGTTTGTAAATTGACGGGGAAAACTTGTATCAATGGTTTATCCATTGCTTCCAGTGTTTCCGTCTCTACAAACGGCAAATAATGGCGCACGACAACTGCGTCGTTTTTGACCAATTCCCGTACATGTTCAGCTACAATATTTATTGTTTCAATAATCATTTTATGCGAAAGTTAAGCCTTCCTCGCTTGCGTCTGCGATGCGTTGTAGGTATGTATTACCTAGTTTTTGTAGGATTTGTTGCGATTTTAAAATGTCGGTGATTACGTTACCGCCTATCGAATTCATTTCAAAAGCGGAAAACGTACCGGTCTTGCCGTTGCTGTTTGGCACAGAGTTAAACTTCTTGCCGTTCAACATTGCATTTTGTGCGGTGTCGTATATTTCGTCGGCTTTGCCTTGCTGGTCTTTGTCAAGTTTCGGGATGTTTGCGGACGCTCTTATTTCGTCGAGTTGTTTTCGCAATTCGTCGCGTCTTGAGGTATCAACCGGAGCAGCTTTGGCGGTTTCAACTCTTGTGAGTGCGTTGCTTGCTTCGTTGTCGAAATATGCTAATGCGTCCCTTTTTTGGGCTTCAATTTCGGCGGTTCGGTCTGTTGATCTGGTTATGACTTCTTTGACTTGTACTTCGTAATCTTGTTTGATTGTGTCCATCAATTCGTTTGCGCCTAGCCCTTGAATTTTTGCCAAAATGAACCCTACCCCGCGTGCGATCACGCTCGACGCTTTCAACCACGTTGTCATTATCGAGGTAATAGCATCGTTCCACACTTGTTCAACTGTTGCGATGGCGTTCGTAATTCCGGTCGCGATTGTCCACCAACCACCGACGATAGTTTCGCCGATATTGCTTGTTATGCTTGACCAAAATTCAGACATTGACGTGCCTTGATTGCCAAACAACCCCGCAAGCCAGCTAAACGCCGTCTCAAAAATCGAATAAATCTGTTTGCCCATGTTGACAAAAAAACCAATAATGGGAGTCAATATTGGTTGCACGGCAAGATATATTTGGTTGAAATAACTGATACAAATATTTTTGATATTTTCAAACATCAACTTGATTGACAGGATTACATACTTTACTGCTTCTTGTATTTTTCCATTGGAAATTAGTGTGTAAAGTGTGGAGAAAAATTTAATAATTGGGGCAAAAGTTGACTTGATATTTGCAAGCGAAAAAAGCGTAGTTCTAAAATAAAGAAACGCCCCGACCGCCGCCCCAATTGCTATAACAATAAGTCCAATCGGCGATAACAACATTGAAAAACCCGTCGCAACCGCGCGAAAACCCAACATCAAAAATGCTCTACCCGCCGCGATCAGCGACGTTGTCAAACGTGCAAGACCAGTAATCGCCGCTCGCACTCCCGTTGCGACGAATGATAATAACGACCAAGACAAACGCATGACTCCCGCGACCGCGACCGCAACCCCACGCGCCGCGAAAATAATCAATAAGGTTGTCAATCTTGCAACTTCAGTAATCGCAGATAATATACCTGTCCCGGCTAATACAAGTAACGAAGCAGTCAATTGTGCAAGACCGGCAATCGCTGTACGAATACCTGTCCCGGCTAATGCAAGTAACGAAGCAGTCAATTGCGCAAGACCGGCAACCGCTGTACGAATACCTGTCGCGGACATCGCAAGTAACGAAGCAGTTAAACGTGCAAGATCGGCAACCGCTGTACGAATACCTGTCGCGGCTAATGCAAGTAACGAAGCAGTCAATTGTGCTAGACCGGCAATCGCGGTGCGTATACCTGTCCCGGCTAATGCAAGTAACGAAGCAGTCAATTGCGCTAGACCGGCAATCGCGGTGCGAATACCAGTCGCGAACATCGCAAGTAACGAAGTTGTTAAGCGTGCAATACCGGCAATAGCTGTACGAATACCCGTTGCGGCTAATGCCAATAACTCACGCCGAAAATACAATATTACCGGACTTGCGACAAGAGCTGCCAAACTCAAAGCTAATAAACTTCTAAATGCTGCTTGATTTTGTTTAATCCATTTGGAAATTTCAGCAGTAAAATAAGCAACAGTATCCGCAAAATCAGAGAGGTTTTTTGCAATCGCCGCAATAATCGAAACACGCACACCGCGAAATGCCCCCATCATTCTATCAATTGCGTCTCCAAGTATAGTCGCGTTTTCCGCGTCTTTATTGCTTATGCCTATACCTAAAGTTTCACCTTCATTCATGAGGTCGCGAATACCTTTTGCCCGCTCCTGTATTAGCGGTAATAATGCAATGCCTCCGCGTCCGAATACTTTCATAGACGCGTCCGCTTGACGAATCGGGTCATTGATACTTGCAATTGCGTCCGCAACCTCTAAAAATTGTTCCTCTATCGGAAGCGTTTTAATTTTATCAAAATCCAAATTCGCAATTTGAAAAGCGTCTTTACCCGCCTTTTCCCCCCGTGAAGCCGCCCCCGATACACGCGCGAATGCACGCATCCCGTTGGCAAGCTCGCCAACGCTTGCGCCCGATTGTTCTGCTGCGTACCCTATGAGCGATAATGAATGAGCGGACATACCCGTTCGTTGTGCAAGTTTGGAAAATTGATCGCCAAAACTGGCAAATTCAGTAATCGCATTACGTAACGGTGTAGTAATATATTGTGAAATCAAAGGCTTAATATTCCCTACCAAAACGCTAATATCGCGAATATTTGCCCATGTTCCCTGTAGTCCAGGTATGTTAACCGGACGGCTAGTAATGTTTGTTATTTCAGTATTTACGTTGTGTAATTGTTGAATTACACTGCTGTTATTGCCGATAATGTCAATAACTACACTTCCTGCGTTTAAGTTAGCTGCCATTTTTTATAAAATATGAGTTACTTTTTTGAACTTTCGGGGTATAATACACGAAACAACGCGCAACAGTGCGCAACAACGTAAAACAGTTAAAAACCAAAGGAAAGGGGATACTA
>JAIRWK010000094.1 GCA_031268995.1 Planctomycetaceae bacterium | reverse complement strand
GTAAGTATCTGTATTTTCGCAACATTTTCTAATTCCGTCCGCAGCCTGAACCAACCCGAAGAACGAAAAAAACCGACAAGAGCATTAAACGTATGAAAATTCGGCATCGCCTGAGCAATGCCGCGAAACTTTCCAAAAAGCGAATGATCCGTGTTATTAAAAAATTTTGTGGACATTGTAAATGTGTACCGTAGTATGGGAGGTAGGCGTTGCCCTTGAACAATCGCTTCACGTTGTTACGATTGTGTGTCCTGCCCGAGAATTTAGAAACGGCTCGGGTATAAAATGAAAACTACAATTTCAATCACGAGCAGTATATATTGTTGACACTACTTCAGCAATACCAAACTTCCTTGCGTAGTAGTTTCTTTATGGGGCGGTTCTAAAACCAACTGTAGCGTAAGCGTCCCACTTCCGATTGCGGTAGCGGGAACGCTACCGTTACAGGACTAAAATGAATTTTTATACCGTAGCTGGTAGGGCGATAGGCATTGCCCTTGAACAACCGCTTCACATTGTTGCGCTTGCCTAACGCTCTGCGTTGCAGGTTTACCGCAGCTTCAGGAATTTTAAAACAGATTCAGTATAGAACTTTCCTAATGTGCTTTAAAGTCTAGCATTGATCCCCCGCTTATTCTCTAGGGAACTTCTAAAAAAACCACTTTCGACAAATTCCACCATTGAAAAATAAGGACTTGCTGATACTGGGAAGAGGTTTTTAGCAATTGTGTTTTTGTCTATGGGGGGTATTTTACTTTTTTTGGAGTTTAACGTTATTATTGTATTTGGGTAATTCCCTCTAAAAATTTTTGTTGAATTTGATTGATGTTTGTCTATAATGTTGGGGGCTATTGCATTTGGTGGTGGTGTGTGCGAGAATCGTCGTCTTGTCGTGGCTGGTTTGTTTTTTGGTTTCGACATAATTTTGTGTTCGGTGGTTTTCTGTTTATGCTCAAGTTATACAACGTGAGCGGTTGTTTGTGGGTGAAATCTATTGTCCGTACTGGTTGCGGTGTATTTTTGGGATGGGCAGAAGTTTAAGTTAATGTTGATTGACTGTTCGCATCTTTTTGAGTTTAAGAACGGACGGTTTGAGAATTGAATTGGAGGAAGTAATGGCGGAAGGTAAAGTAGCGTCGTTTGTGTATCCGCGACTTTGTGTTGCGTATTTTTGCGAGTTTGCGATTTGGGCGGCTTGGGCGGGGACGCTCAGTGTTTTTGCAAGTAGTTCATTGCGGTTTACGAGCAATGAAGTAGCTTGGTTGTATTGTGCAATTCCGTTTGGCGCAATAATAGGACCGCTCTTTGTAGGACCGCTTGCGGATCGTTTTTTTGCGGCTCAGAAGGTGATATCGGTGTTGCACTTTATTGGCGGTATTGCGTTGTTTGTGTGTGGTTATCTTTGCCACACTCATCAAGCAACATTTCCGTCAATGATGGGCTTATTATTGTTGTCGGGAATTTGTTATATGCCGACGCAAGGATTAATTAATTCGGTTGTATTTCAAAATCTTTCCAAACCGAGCATGGGACCTTATGTTTTTGTGTTTGGTACGATTGGTTGGATTATTTCGTGTCTTTTGATAGCGGCGTTTTTTGGCGGCGAGAAGTCGTATAATTTCTTTTTTGTCGGTGCTGGTTTCAGTATTTTTCTTGCAATTTACAGTCTCACGCTTCCGAACACTCCACCTAAAGGAATTACTCCAAGCGAGGGCAAACGTAATTTTTTTGTTTCAACTTTCGGGCTTGATGCGTTCAAGTTGTTCAAAGACCCTGCGTTTGCTTTGTTTGTGATATGTGCGTTTATGGCGAGTATTCCGGCGTGTGGTTTTTATTTTGTTGTTCAGACGCCGTATTTATCGCAGATGGGTTATCCGTCGCCGGTTGCGTTGGGAACGCTTAATCAGTTTTCGGAAATATTTTTTATGACGGCGTTATCGACGATAGTTATTATTGTTGGTTTGAAAGTTGTGTTACTTCTTGGGATGGTTGCGTGGTTTAGTCGTTATTTAATTTTTGCGTTACCGGGTTACGGTATTGCGCCGGAGTATGATTTTGTGTTTTCGGTGATTGGGTTATTGTTTCATGGGTTTAGTTACAGTTTCCTTTATATTGGCGCGTATTTGTATGCGGAGAGCAAAGCACCGGCGAACCTCAAAACGAGCGTGCAAAGTATGATGATATTTCTCATGCTCGGTGTTGGTCAGGTTTTGGGCGCGCAAATTTATCCGCCGCTTGCCAAATATAATCAACCGGTAGTCGACAATGTCGCCGTTTCTGTAGATCAATTACAAACGAGCGATAAAGAAATTGATTTGAAATCGATATTGAAACCGGAAGTAAATGTGCCGATACCGGCTTGGAATGGTGATGAAAACAGTTGGATACAATATCTTGACTTAGCTTCGCAGACCAAAAAGTTGATGGGCATAACAGATACATCTGATTCGCGAAATGTCGATTTGGGCAAGTTGTTAAAAGATCAACCGCTCACGCCCCAAAGTATCGATACGTTGCAAGAAGATAAATTGGTTCAAGACGGTGTTAGAATACAATACGGCGAAGAAAATAAAGGCGAAATAACCGTTACGGTGCGTTACAAGAAAGAAGATTTAAAGAAAATTTGCGAAAAGATTTCCGCCGGCAAACCTGATTATTCGTTGACGCGCCGTCATTGGCTTGAAGCGCAAGCGGTTGGTTGGAAGAACATTTTCACGATACCAGCAGCATTCATTGGGGTCTTTTTCCTAATATTCCTAATATTCGGTCAAGCCCCCAAAGATACCAATAAAGAACAAACAACATAAATCGCAAATGTAATTTAGCGCAGCGTAAACCAAAAAAACCGTTATGGGTAACAAACATTTCCCATAACGGTTAATTTTTTTGTGTGCCTTTCGCCCGATATTTTCGAGGGACAAACAGGACTGAGATATTATTGTCAGAAGAGTCAAAAGTCTCTGCACTCCAAACTCTAGTTCCCGATGTTCCTTTTTCAATGTCCTTTAATGCATCTTTTGCCCTTATACTCAAGCTGTTAATTCCTGAAGTTGAACACGCAAGCGCAACAACGTGGAGCGGTTGTTCAAGGGCGAAGCCTATCGCCCATACCGGCTACGGTATAAAAAATACCCGATCTTTAATCTTTATTGACGGGTGGTTGTACGATGTTTGTACCGGTGGCAGCTTTTTGAGGTCTGTTTTCTGTTGGGGTTTTATTGGGTGTGGTGTTGTCTTCGTTTGTTGTTCCGATGCCTTCTTCTTTTGCCCGTCTCTCGTTGAATTCGTCAATCGAGATAGAAGTAACCGGCGACTTATGTCTTGCTCGTTGTACGCCTTTGATGATGTATTTTTCGCCCGCTTTTAATCCTTGCAAAATAATTCTCTGCTGATTGTCCAGCAACCTCCCAATCTTAACATCGCGTCTGTAAGCAATTTCAGTTTCGAATGGCTCCGGTGCTTTTTGGTTGGCTCCGGCAAGCGGATCGACCGGCGGCTGATACATTCCCTTTTGCACGACAAAAACATACTTCGTGTCAAGGTCTGTCAAAAGAGCTTCCTCGCTGATCAATATCGCATCGGATACCGTCTCATACGGAATACGAACTCGACAAATTTGACCGGCATAAATTAAATAATCAGAACTGCCTTTGATATTGAGCAAAGGATTACGCAACTCGCCACGTATCATTACTTGTCCAGTGTCGTAAATAATACGGTTATCAATTACGCCTTTGATTTGTCCTCTGAGCGGAAAATCGCTCGGAATCGCCGCTGACGACGATGTCAACGATACCTCAAACGTGCCGCCGCTAAATCCGGTAAAGTCATTTGTTGTTGTATTCTTTTTTTTGTCTTTTGTATTTCCGGCATCTATTTTATTGTCAGGGTTATCTTGTGTTTTTTGCGTAACTTCTTCAAATTTGTCGCGATATCCCCACCGGTCTTTCAAATCCGCAAATTCCTTGTCGCTCACGGAAAAATCAACATAAATCGGGTCAAGTTGTGTTATCGACAAAATTTTAGCTTCGCCCGAACCCGGACTAATGAAATTGTTTTCGTCAACGAGGTGTTGGGTTGTTTTTCCGCCTATTGGTGCTTTGATGTCGGTGTATTGCAGGTTAAGTTCTGCTTGTTGAACGGCGACTTCGCAACGTTTAACATTCGCGATGGCTGTTTTGTGTTCTGTCTCGCGTTGCAGTATTTCCTCCGGTGTCCTTGCCCCAACTTTTAATAACGGCAAATCACGATCAAGGTCTTTTTTAGCTTGAATTTCTTTTTGTTGAGCGATTATGAGTTCTTGTTTGCTGATTTCGAGGGCGTATTGATATTGTTCGGGTTCGATTTGGGCAAGACGGCTTCCTAGCTCGACAACTTCACCATGAGAATAAAAATATTGTCTCAAATAACCCGCTACTCGAACACGAATATCTACTGACTTGTAGGGTACGGTTTTAGCTTGGGCGTAGAGGTATAGTTGCACATCGTTTTGGACAACACCTTCAACAATAACTTCAGGCGCATTGGGTTTTGCCGCGCTGCCGCTACCGCCGCGCTGCAAAAAACCGCAACCGGAAACGACACAAATCAAAAAAGAACAAATTAAACAAACCGCAATACCAAAGCTGGTACGAACGGTAGACTTTGCCCCTGAACAAACGCTTCGCGATATTACGCTTGCGTGTCCAGCTTCGGGAATTTCAAAACAGTTTGAGTATATTTTGCTGGTAATTTTCATTTTTTTATTTTTTTATTTTTATGGTTCAATGTTTTTTGCGACCCAAAATCCGCCCACATCATCAACTACTACTATTGCAGGAAGTGATTTTTTGAGCGAAGTTGATTCCGGTCAAATACAGTCGGCTTTTGGTCAATCGTCTTTTTGATGCAACCCTGCCGCTGATCAATCTCAATCAAAGGACTTACCGAAACCGGCACAGACAACAGGTTTTGCCCTTTTGCCCTTGAAAAACCGCTTCGGGAAGTTAAAACAGCTTGAGCATAACAGGCACGTCCACAACTACACCCAAGCCACAACGCAGAAGCAAGAAGTTTATCCCCGTACATAGGAAATAGCAAGGGGGGGATAGAAGAAAACACACAAATTACAATATCTGTTCTCGGATTTCAACCGGATATTTTTCTTTGCCCAGCGAGCAATCAAATAGAGGGTGATACAAATGCTCTTGTATTTATTTCAAGTTTCTGTTATCATTCCGCCTCGTCGTTTATTGCGGGTAGATTTTGTCCTTGAGCAAACGCTCTGTGTTGGCAAACTCACCTTAACGTGAACGAAAATTAATGTGCAGATGGTAAATAATTTGCAAAACAAAAAACTAAAACAAAAAAATGAAAATGAAAATGAAAAAACAAATCTGCGTGAATTTGTCCGCAGAAAACCATAAGTCGAAAAAAATTTGCCGACTCTTATTGAAAATTGTCCAAAGCATAACCGTAGCGGTTTTTATTATTTCATTTAGCCAATTGCCAAGTTTAAGTGCTGTCGCGGAATCGACAGACAACAATGGTCTCGAATGGATATTCGACAAATACGAAGTTTCCGAACCGGTTTCGTTGATTCCGCAAAAGGGGCTTGAAGGTTGGACGGCGCACTACGGAAAAGAACCAAGCAAAGGAAAATGGATATTGCAAGACGGTAAACTAATTTGCGAAGGTACAAAAAGTAATCACTTAAACGGCGACCTTGTATCAAAAAACGAATACGAAAATTTCATACTTTCTTTTGAATGGATAAATAGTAAAGGCGGAAATAGCGGGATAAAATACAAACTTAAAGATTTTGAAAAAATTGGCGCAACGATAAATCAGAGTGATACATTTGGCTGGTTGGGTTGTGAGTACCAGATTCTTGACGACGAGAATAACCGCGAGGGCAAAAGTAATAAAAACAAAAACTCCGCCGCCTCGCTTTACAGTACAATCGCACCAAACGCAGATAAAAAACTTAACCCGCACGGACAACTGAATTCCGGCAGAATTATTGTTGTCGGTGAACATGTTGAACACTGGCTCAACGGCGTAAAAGTCCTTGAATACGATTTGGACAGCGACAATTGGAAAGCTGCGTTGGCAAAAAGTAAATACGCCAGAGCCGAAGGGTTTGCAAAAAATAAAAAAGGCTTTATCATGTTGCAAGATCACGGAAATAAAATCACATTCACAAAAGTTAATATTCGCGAAATAAAACCAAAAAAGTAAAGTATGCTCAAGCTACTTTAAAATTCATGGAGCTGAACACGCAATCGCAACAACGTGAAACGGTTGTTCAAGGACGAAGCCTACCGCCCATACCGGCTTCGGTATATGTTTTGTACCGGCGAATTGCGGAGTGGAGATTGTTTTGAAAACTCTGCAATTCAGATTTGTCCATTAACCTTAAAACTAAAATTTAGGAGAAAACTTTTTATGAAAACGAATAGATTATTTCAATTTCTTTCGTTGTTTATCTGCTTGTCGGCAATCGTGTCGTTTGCTAACGCCGCAGAACCACTCACAAAACCATCAGGCGCAATAATTTTGCCCGACGGTCAAAAACACCCCGACGGGATGACAGTAAATCCCGCGACCGGCGATATTATTCTCGCCGTGCCGACTATCGGCGATAAAGGCAATGCGTGGTTGTTGAAAATAGATGCCAATGACAAAGTTGAAAAATATTTTGAGTTGCCAGTGCACCCTGAAACCGGACGAGTTACGCCGTTGGGAATTTCGTTTGGGCAAGACGGCAATCTTTATGTTGCCGACAGCCAATGTCTTGGCGGTAATCCGAACCATAAATCGCGAATTTTGCGAGTAGTTCACCTGAACGGCAAACCCGTCCGCTCGGAAGTTCTTGTAACGGGAATTACGCAGGCAAACGGACTTGAAGTTTACGGTAACAAGATATATGTTGCCGAAACCCAAATTGATCCGGCGATTGTTGAAATGCCGATGACAAGCGGTGTTTTTGAATTTGATATTGCCGAATTTGGTAGAGGCAGAAGAATAAGATCAGCAGTATCGCCCATTTACGTTTTACCTTACGGCAAGGATAGACATTTTATATTCGATTTCAAAACAACCGACGCTGAACGAAAAGGCGAACAAAAAGTCGGCGCAAACGGCATCGGACTTTCAAAAGACGGGACAATTTATGTTGCGAATTTTGGGGACAAGGAGATTATTGAGGTCAAGTTGCGTCACGGCAGAGTAGTTTCACATCGCAACATCGGCACCGCAAAAAGCGGTCTCAACGAAAGCGTTGACGGTCTTAAAGTTTGCCCGAAAGGTTACATTTTCTTCGCCGATTATGTCGGTAACGCTGTTCTGGTTACAAATCCAGCGAATGGCAAAACCGTACTAATTGCAAAAAATAAAACAAACCCCAACGCCGAAGAAAAAAGCAAAGGTGCATTGGATCGTTGTTCGGAGGTATGCTTGCGGGGCGGAAAACTTTACGTTGCAAATATCGACCTTGAGGACAATAGCACTCCTCACACGATTTCAATTATTGACTTGAAAGGAATTGATTTTGACGCATTGTTAAAGTAAAACAAGTGTTGCGGTAACTTAATTTGGGCAAAAAAATACACCACAGCGGCAATCTCAATAATCGATTACCGCGTGGCGTATTGGAGAAAAGCAACCTAACCTTCAACGATGCTGTTTGCTACGTTGTTATTTGCTTACAATTTCGTTACCCGTTCCTTTTGTTATTCCTCAATTGTGACGAACGCAATTCACGCGTTATGCGAACTTGTGTCTCTGTCATTGTAGTGGAATTTCAGTTGGACAAAGGGGATACACTTGATACTCGCACTTTGGGCAAAAAACAATTTGACCAGTCCTAACAAATAATTCCCTCGCCGATTCAACAAACGTGAAACGGCGGTTTAAGGACTAAGCCTACCGCTCATACCGGCTTCGGCATAACCTATTTACAAGGTACACAAGGAATCGGCTGGCATGGTTCGCACGCCGGTTCAACTTCACAAATAGGTTGGCAAGGTTCGCAACCGT
The DNA here is from genome assembly GCA_031268995.1 of Planctomycetaceae bacterium. Classification (GTDB taxonomy): domain Bacteria; phylum Planctomycetota; class Planctomycetia; order Pirellulales; family Thermoguttaceae; genus WRKP01. The sequence continues at coordinate 2,598 of JAIRWK010000094.1, read as the reverse complement.
AGTGACGTATTGGGCGTAATGCCGCAAGTCTGCTTCTTAAACGTGAGAAGAACCCCGGTCTTGCGCAAATGTCATCACAAGGTTGACATGGTTCACAAGCGACTTCTTGGCACGGTTGAGCAACAATTTCGACACACGGCTCGCAAGCTATTTCACCGCATGGACTGCAATCGTGAAGCGGATGATGCCGTAACGCGATCCTTTCACGAACAGCCGCCACAAAACGGCTAATCGGACGGAAAGGTCTGACACCGCAAGGTTGACATGGTTCGCAAATTGGCTCACACGGCTGAGCAACAACTTCGCAAGGCTCACAAACTTGAACCTCGCCGCAAGGCGCACAGCTCCTAAAGTGTGAAAGCCGACCAAACATGCCAGCTTCGGCGGTCGATGAAACCGCGAAAACTACGGCAACTGCAAGGACGGACAAGAAAATTCGACTTTTCATTTTGAATTACTCTCCTAAATCTTTTTAATTGAGTGATTGATTGAAAATTTTGCGCAGAGACACACCCCGCACAAATACTGAATACACGGACATCGACAATATAGCTCAAAAAAGCAAACAATTAGCTCTGAATAGGAATAATTCGTTTTTTTTAAGCCGTAAATAATCCCTACAACCGTTAAATTATGAACATATGTCGCAATCGGTAAAGATGAAGCCCGCCCAACATATCGGATACGGTACAATCGGGCTAAATGATTTTTTAAGATTTTTTTAACAAGTTGCTGACATTTTACCAAGATGTTTGTATAATTTGGCGAATTGGATGTTTTTCGGAAAACAATTTTTTGACCAAACTGTTGAACATCCAATTGAAATTACGTCGGCTACAGTACTACCAAAGTCTGCGGAATTTTGACAAAAAAATCGTAACAATTCACCCGATTCAAATAAGATGCCACTTGTGCCGATGAGTCCCTCGTGTCCCTTACCCACAAAAAATCGCGTGAAATATACTCAAGCTGCTCTAAAATTCATGGAGCTGAACACGCAAGCGCAACAGCGTGAAGCAGTTGTTCAGGGGCGAAGCCTACCGCCCATACCGGCTTCGGTATAATAACAAAAAGTTGAAAACAATTAACCAAAAAGAAAAAAATATGAAATCTAACAGTAACAAATTCCGGCGAACAAGAAAAAACCGTAAATATACGGCTGGTTTTACGCTTATCGAAATTATGGTAGTGCTTTTTATCATTTTAGCGATGGCGGGAGCGGCGGTGTTAGCTTATGGTAGCTATCTTGAAAGCGGCAGAAAGAAAACAACCAAACAGTATATCGACAATCTCAATACGGCGGTTGAAACGTTCAATGTTGACATAGGCAGGTATCCTTCTGGGTTGCATGATTTGCTTGAATGCCCTTCGGGAGTTTCGCCCAGCAAGTGGAACGGACCTTACGTCAAAAATTTACAGCAATCTGATCCTTGGCAAAACGAGTACCGCTACGAGGCACCCGGACGCCGTAACCCAAGAAGTTTCGACCTCTGGTCAGTAGGTCAAGACGGACAAGACGGCAACGAAGACGACATCGGAAATTGGGCAGACTGAAACGAAAAACAAACCGACAACGAAACAAAAGCCGGTACAGGTGGTGAGCTTCACCCGTGCCGGTTTGGGCGTTGTGGTTTTGGTGAAGGTGTAGGTTGTTGAAAAAATTTGTCAGTTATCTGAACTTTTTATCCGGTACTTTCAAGGGATGATAGGGACTTGAGGGACAGGTAAAACCTTACACCAAACGAGCGACCACGCCGAAATGAGCGACCTTACACCGAACGGGCGAACGCAAGGGATTGCCCTTAAGTTCAATGGTTTTTAGTGGTGTTGAGTAGATGGTTACATAGTCCCTTGTGTCCCTCAAATCAAATCCCTTATGTCTCTATCGTCCTCTAAAAATACCGGACAAAAAGTTTAGATATTAGATAACTGACAAAAATTTTTTCTGCAACAAAAAACAGTAACCGCCCTGACACGAAATATTTACTCAAATACAAAAACATGTCGCTACAATGCCGACAAGAAAAAGATGCCCCGAAACAAATAAAAAGGGATTACAATTTATTGTAATCCCTTTTATACTTCTTGCTTGACGGTGATTGATTTTTTCGGCAACAAAGTTTAGTTGTGTTTAATCGCGGCGGATTTGTTTGTTTTGCAATTAGGTTTGGTTGCGTTTGTACTCAAGCTGTTTTGAAATTCCCGAAGCTGGACACGCAAGCGCAATAACGTGAAGCGGTTGTTCAGGGGCGATGCCTATCGCCTTACCGGCTACGGTATGACAGGTCATTGACAGCAAAATAATTGACATTAGACTTTGGGGCGTTGATGGGGTGTATTAAAAGTTGTCTGATTGTCCGTGCTATGGATACGAGATCGCGTGAAAGCCTGTTTTTTCGATAGACAAGCTGGCGGCGGTTGCCGAAATTTTGGGTGCGAATAGTCTAAAATACACTTGACCAAATAGAAATTCAAATAATCAGGAGAAATCTTATGAAAAAAACATTGATAACAACCCAAACGTCCCGACGGCAATTTATTCAATCGGCGGCGGGTGTTACGGCAGGAGTAACCGCAACAATGTTTGCGTCGCCGTTG
>JAIRWK010000083.1 GCA_031268995.1 Planctomycetaceae bacterium | reverse complement strand
GAGCATGGCATATCCTTACCGGGGACACTGCTGTAACCGACATTCACTAAGAATGACCTTAATTGGTGGTATTATAAACTATGATAGAATAGTTTAGGGTGTTATTAAACAAGTCTATTATATCCTGAAACTGCTTCAACAATACTCTATCCATTAAAAAACCAGCACGCAAATAACGCAGACTCTCTAGGGATAATCGCGGATCAGATTCTATTCTCTGATCTTGCGAATATCTATTGGGAACTTCTAAAAAAATCACTTTCAACAAATTCCACCATTGAAAAATGAGGACTTGCTGATACTGGGAAGAGGTTTTTAGCAAGTTCCCTATTCTAAATCTGCGTCATCTGCGTGCCGGTTTTTAAAATGGTTTTTGGAAGTTCCCCCTGTCTTAAAAATATGAATTTCATAGCAACTTCGGGACTTTTAGAGAGCCGATTTGTGTTGCTTGAGGCGCACGTGTCGGTATTTTTTTACAGAAGGGGGGGGTGGAGATTTTTTATGAGGAGGTTCTGGGGAGGTCTCTATTTGATTCGGTTTTGTCTTTTGTCGGAACCCAACCGGACAAAATTTCCTTGACTTGCATATCAAGCGTCGATAAACGTTCCAATAACTCCGTATGACGAGCATCAAGCTCAAGTAGCCTAAGCGTAGGATCAACCATAGTCCACCTCACCTTGTCCTAAATTTACACCAAAACACAACCCCAACAAACAAACACCATAAACAATAGGTTTTGCCCTCGATTATACCGATTGCAGTCTAACACGCTTTAGCCAGTATCGGTAAACCGTCGTTGTGTTTTTCAAAATCTCTAAGGCAAACTGTATCTTTGACCAAAATTATGCGAATTACCTAATCGTTAGTCTCGGTTTTTGGGGCAAAGAGAAAAGGGAATTTGCTAAAAACCATTTTTAAAATACTGAAGCTACTTTAAAATTCCTGAATCTACGGTAAACCTGCAACGCAGAACGTTAGGCAAACGCAACAACGTGAAGCGGTTGTTCAAGGGCGAAGCCTATCGCCTTACCAGCTACGGTATAACAAATCAGCGAGCAGACGACGCAGATTTGGGAGAGATATTCGCAAGATCAGAAAGTAGAATCTGATCTGCGATTATCCTTAACAAATCTGCGTTATCTGCGTGCTGATTTTTAAATGGTTTTTTAAATTTCCATCAAGTTGTCTCTGTGTTTCCTGATGGGCGGTTGGTAGAGATGCGTTTGAATGCTCTGGTAATAAGTTTTTTGAAAGAGAATTCGATTTTTTTTCCGTTTGGCGGTTGGGCTTTGCGTTGGGGTAAAACTATTAGGTCAATACATTGCGGAAATGATCTGCAATTTTTACGAAATGCCTCGCGAATCAATCGCTTCCAACGATTACGCACAACAGAATTGCCAACCTTGCGCGAAACAGAAAGCCCAAGCCGACTGACTTGTAAATTATTGGGCAAAATGAAAACAATAAGAAATTCATCCGCAACCGCCGCCCTCGCGCTAAAAACCCGCTCAAACTCACGAGTACAACGTAACCTCAATAACTTTGAAAATAATTGCACATCTCTACCAAGTCAAATTGTACCGAAACCAATATTTGCGATAGGCTTCGCCATTGAACAACTGCTTCACGTTGTTGCGCTTGCGTGTTCAGCTTCGGGAATTTTAAAGTAACTTGAGTATATTAACCTTGCCCTCGAATAACTGCTCAGCAAACTACACTTATTTTAGGCAGGACAACCCCGCTCTTCCAACTTACGCTAAATCACGATCCTCAAACAAAAGCAACGAAACCAACAACGCAAGAAAACAATACAACCCAGCATAAACAATAGAAAGACCAACATAACCCCACGAAAGCGCAACATCCATAACTATCGGCGTGTCCGAATTGAAATGACCAAGACTCGGAACTATCGCACTTGCAATATCAGCAACAAACGCAACCATCGCAATTTGACCAACCGACGACTGAACTATCTCCGGTATAAGATTACCGACAAGATAAATCACAAGCGTTATTGTAAGATTTGGCAAAATTGGAAGACGTGTCGAAATTGCAATTGCAATTGCCGTAAGAACTATCATCTGCAAATAAGCCAACGCCAACGCAGGAAGCACATTGTACACCGCAATCGCACATTCAATCGATGACGGCACATCCGCCGCCGCCTCGCGGGCATCGTGAACTAATTTATAGGAAACCGTGTTGAGGAAAAAAGAACCCAAAATCAAAAACAACATCGTTACCGCAATCATTACGCCAGCATACTTGCCACAAATGAAATCAAGCCGGCTGATAGGTTTCGCAAGCGTCATAAGTGCCGTTTTGCCGTCTATCTCGTCCGTAACTGTTGAACTCGCAGACCACACTCCGAAAAAAGCAGCTATCAACGTTACAATTGTAAGACCTTGAGTTTTGACAAGTTTTATATCCTCGCCCAACGTATTGTAAGGAATCAGAAGGAAAATAAAGAGAGCAAAAAGCCCAACCAACACCAAAACTATAAACAGAGGTTGGAACAACGCCTCCTTCGCCGTAACCCAAGACACCGCCCCAATTCGAGGCACAAAATCCCGGAAAAGAAATACAGATGCCCCAAAAAGCAAAAAGACCGCCAATATCCCAAGATCAATATACTTCAACCCCTCGACCCAAGCGGGTACGTTGATCGCCGCTAATAAAATGTTATCTGTCATAGCAAATTTATTTACTGTTATACCGAAACCAACACAGACAAAAAACGTCTCTCATGACTCTTTCGGTACGCAATGAAGATGATCAATCATTCATGTAACACGCATATTCGGATCAAAATTTTTCTTGTATTCTAATTCTTTTTGTACTGCTTTTAAATCTTCTTCCGACACTTCTTGTATATCGGATTCTTTGCCCAATATTGCCCACGACATTGCCGTAGTATCAATTTGTTCAAATTCATAAGGCACATCCACAAATTCGGCGTGTTGCGATATCAACTGCAAAACCTTACGCTCTATTACTTGATTCCGTATAATATCCGATCTGCCCGTTTTCTCAAGATGCGCCCGTAACCTCCGATACGAAGTTCCAATCTGATCAGCAAGTATCGCAATTTCATCGTGATAATCTTTCTCCGTCTCCGTAATACCTTCGGCTTCGGCAATTTTCTCAAGCACAAAATGCTCCCTCAACGCATCCGCAGTCAAGTTATTGGCATCTGTCCGCAACAAATTTTCCTGCGACACAATATACGATTCTGTATAACCGCTTTGAATAAGCTCGTATCTATGCCGGTTAAACTCACGCTCCGCCTGACTTGCCAGTAACCTAGCTGGCAACTCCCAATTCATAACGCCCGACAACGCCTTCATAACTTGCTGACGTGTTCTAGTATTTCGGGCAAACTGAATTTGATTTTTTAATTTGTCGAGAACTGCATCTTTGAAATCAGCCACGTCATTGTAACTGCCCAAACGTTGCAAAATCTCCGGCGTTAATTCAGGAAGCTCAATCCGCATCACTCCAAGCACCTCAAAGGTAACATCAACAGTTTTACCGCTGACCTTAGAATCGCCCGCAAGTCCCTTTATTTCAACCTTAGTTTTGAGCTTGTCGCTAACCTTTGCCCCTTTGACAAGCTCCGCAAAATTATTTATTACACAATCGTGAAAAGAAAGTTTATTTCTTACGCGGAGCGTTTCGGATTCGTAAAATTTAGTAGCGATACCTTCAAGCTCGACAGCTATACTCACGTTGACGAAACTATCCAGTTCAACCGGCGTGTTAACCGGAATCAAGACACCATATTCCGCAAGAATTAGATTGACTTCCCGATCAATATCTTCACCGCTGACAGTCCGCACGGGATTTTCAATTTTAAGTCCTTTCCATTCGGGCAAATCAAATTCGGGACGTACTTCAATTGAAAAATCAAAAGCGAAATCCCCCGCGTCGGGAAGATTGTAAGAATCTATATCAATATGGGGTTCACTAATCGGCACGAGTTTAATTTTGATATCGACTAAACGGATTGCATCAGATACCAACTTTCTTTTAACTTGGTCTTGAACTTCGTGTCTATATTTTTTTTCGACAAGAGAACGCGGTACTTTGCCCTGACGAAAACCCGGAATGTGAGCATAATTAACCAACTCGTCAAATTGAACGGCAAAATAACGATCAACTTCATGACGCGGAACCTTAATCTTAACCACACGCTCACAAGCACTGACAACCTCAATATCAATCTCCATATCCAAATCTTCGATTACTTCCGGATCCATTGGGATGTCGATTCGATTCTCTGTCGGAGTATCGATCTGCTCCGAAGTATCAGTTCGATGAGGCGTGTTGTCTTCATTCGTATCTAATGTGGACATAATGTATTTTCAATAATTTATCTAATTCAATAATTAAAATTTTATACCGTAGCCGGTAGGGCGATAGGCTTCGCCCTTGAACAACCGCTTCACGTTGTTGCGCTTGCGTGTTCAGCTTCAGGAATTTTAAAGTAGCCCCAGTATACAAAATAGCCGGTACGGAAGGCAGGTTTCGGTACACTTATCGGCAGAAAAAGCAACACCGGAATCCAAGATTCAAAATCAAAGAGCGGGCGAACGGGTTCGAACCGTCGACAACGACGTTGGCAACGTCGTGCTCTACCAACTGAGCTACGCCCGCTTATACCGAAACCAGCAGGACGATATACTTCGTCCTTGAACAACCGCATCGCGATGCTACGCTTGCGTGTTCAGCTTCGGGAATTTCAAAACAGTTTGAGTATGTTTCGAAACTTCGTTTGTCCTCTTCGTAGGAAAACCGCAAACCCACGCGCAAACCCACGCGAATTTCCGCAACCTCAAAAAAAGACCTGTGGAATTATAGACACATTCCAGCTTCCTGCAAGAAGGGGGGTAAACCCCACAACACAAAATCTCCCTTTCATACTTAATTTTCAACACGAAAAGCAAGAAAAGTACAAACAAATTCCCCTTTTATACCGTAGCCGGTAAAGCACTAGGCTTCGCCCTTGAACAACCGCTTCGCGATGCTGCGCTTGCGTGCCCAGCTTCAGGAATTTTAAAACAGCTTGGGTATATTATGCGGACTTGACAATCTTTACAAACGGTTCAACCTTCAACGATGCTCCGCCCACAAGTGCGCCGTCAACATTGGATTTTGCTAAAATCTCTTTCGCATTTTCGTCATTTACGCTTCCGCCATATTGAATTCGCACCGATTCAGCAACTTCTTTACCGTATTTTTTCTCAATTAAACTACGGACAAAAACATGTACCTCTTCCGCTTGATCCGGCGTTGCAACTTTGCCCGTCCCTATCGCCCAAACTGGCTCGTATGCAATAACACTTCGTTTCATATCAGACGCTGAAACATCGGCAAAAGAACCTTCAAATTGATCACGTACAACCGCTTCCGTTGTCCCCGCTTCCCGCTCCGCCAGAAGCTCACCAACACAAACAATAGGAGTCAAACCACTCGCCAAAACAGCTAAAGTTTTCAAGTTGACATCCTCATTGGTCTCGTGCAAAATATGCCGCCGCTCACTATGACCCAAAATCACATACTTCGCACCAATATCAAGCAACATTCCAGTACTGATCTCACCGGTAAAAGCACCCTTGTCCTTATGATAAACATTTTGCGCACCAACCCCGATATTAGTATCCTTCAACGCCGCCGCAACCTGTTGAACATAAACACTCGGCGGACAAACCGCCACCTCAACATCACTAACCCCGCCAATTTGACCACGCAACCCCGCCGATAACTCCAACGAAGCCGAAAGCGTAAGATTCATCTTCCAATTGCCCGCAATAAAAATTTTACGTAACACTAAATATTTCTCCAATAAAATTTACTCACTTATTTATGCTTGCGTGTTCTATTTTGGAAATTTTATACCGTAGCCGGTAGGGTGATAGGCTTCGCCCTTGAACAACCGCCTCACGTTTTTGCGTTTGCCTAACGCTCTGCGTTACAGGTTTACCGCAACTTCAGTATAAAGTAGCTTGAGTATAAAACAACTTGAGCATAATTCATGATAGATTCAAAAAATCTCAACAAACTCGTAACCGCACGCCTTCTTGCCCACGCAAAAAATTTTTCGCCGATTACACGAAACCAACCGCCGTATTCTAACCGCTTTGATTAACATTGCAAACGGGGAGGTACGCAGATATACTGAAGCTGTTTTAAAATTCCTGAAGCTGCGGTAAACCTGCAACGCAGAGCGTTAGGCAAACGCAACAACGTGAAGCGGTTGTTCGAGGGTGAAACCTATCGCCCTACCGGCTACGGTATATTTTCTGATCTCGCGTATATCCTCTCCCAATCCGCGTCGTCTGCGTGCTGATTTTTAATCGAGATACGTGTTGACAATAGCGATTATTAACTTACAATTTGCGCTCTTTGCTTGACAAGCCCTGCAAAAACGGCGTTTTAGTAGAAATGAAATCTACCGCCCGTACCAATTTCGGTACAACAAAAAAACTTATACCGAAGCCGGTATGGGCGATAGGTTGCGCCATTGGACAACCGCTTCACATTGTTGCGCTTGCGTGTTCAGCTTCGGGAATTTCAAAACAGTTTGAGTATAACTTGAAAAAAATGAAAATCAACTACACTATCAAAGCCGTAAGTACTGTTATTAGTTTTGCGGCAATTTTTGTTTCTGTGCCTGCGTCGATGTTATTTGCAGATGTGAAATTGCCTGATATTTTTGCGTCCGGCATGGTTTTGCAACGCGATTTACCTTTACCGATTTGGGGAATTGCAGACCCGCAGGAAAAGATTACTGTATCAGTTGGCGCGCAAGTGCGAACTACGGAAGCCGGTGCTGATGGGCGTTGGCAAGTCAAGTTTGATCCTTTTAAATTGGGCAAGCCGACGACGTTGGTTATTAAGGGCAAAAACGAAATTGTGCTTGATAATGTTCTAATAGGCGATGTGTGGCTTTGCTCTGGGCAATCGAATATGCAATGGGCGATGAACAGTCATCCCGATTCCAAAGCCGATGTTCCTTCGGTCAATAATTCGAATATTCGGTTATTTCAAGTCAAACGCGAAACAGCAGCTTCGCCGCAAGACCAATTAACGCCGACTGTAGTTTGGAAAGCGGCGAATCCGGAATCGGTTGGTAATTTTTCGTCTATTGGTTATTATTTTGGGGAGAAGTTAAATTTGGAGCTTGGTGTTCCGATTGGTTTGATTGATTCGAGTTGGGGCGGGTCAAGGATTGAGCCTTGGACATCTGTTGAGGGTTTTAGGTCTGTTCCTTCTTTGGCGAATCTTGCTGATATAAAATTGCCCCAAAAAACAGGCAATGATAAGCCAACCGCAATATACAACAAAATGATTCACCCGATGATTCCGTTGGCAATACGCGGAGCGATTTGGTATCAAGGTGAATCGAATCTTAGCGACGGAATGCAATACGCTGAAAAGATGAAAGCTCTCATTAACAGTTGGCGTAAAGTTTTCGATAACGGCGAACTTGGCTTCTATTATGTGCAACTCGCGCCTTTCAGGTATGGTAAAACTGACTCAACAAATTTGCCCAAGATGTGGGAGGCACAAGCGGCGGTAGAAAAACAAGTTGCCCAAACCGGAATGGTTGTTATTAACGACATCGGTAACATCAAGGATATACATCCGCAACATAAAAAAGTTGTTGCCGGCAGGTTAGCCGCGCAGGCTTTAAATAAGACTTACGGCAAAAAAGATATTGCTTGTGAGTCGCCTAAATTTGCCAAGTTGACTATTGACGACGGGGCGGCGATTCTTGATTTTACGGATGTCAAGGAATTTAAAACTCGCGATGATAAATCGCCGGATTGGTTTGAAATTGCCGGAGATGACAGCAAATATCATAAGGCAGTTGCGGTCATTGTTGACAAAACAAAGATCAAATTGACAAGCGAAGAAGTAAAGAATCCGATACACGTCCGTTTCGCTTGGGATCAAATCGCCGAACCAAATTTGCAAAACGAATCCGGTTTGCAATTAGGCGCATTCAGAACTGATACCAAATAATACTCTTTTGGAAATTTCTGAAAGTTGATTTTATTCGAATTCGGTCGATTTATGTCGACTGAATTCGAAATAATTTGTTTTTGGGCATTAATGACATACTGAAGCTACTTTAAAATTCCTAAAGCTGAATACGCAAGCGTAACAACGTGAAGCGGTTGTTCAAGGGCGAAGCCCACCGCCCTACCAGCTACGGTATAATTTTATTTCAGGGCGAAGCCTACCGTCCATATCGGTTGCGGTATAATATACTCAAGCTACTTTAAAATTCATGGAGCTGAACACGCAAACGCAACAACGTGAAGCGGTTGCTCAGGGGCGAAGCCTATCGCCCATACCGGCTTCGGTATACAAAATGTATTCATTTATTATTCGTATTATTGCAATATTTGTGTTTCTTGCGGCTCAGGTGATGTCTGGGGCGTTTGTATTTTCTGTAACAAAAAATAGCGAGCGAGAACTCGGACGCGCCAAATCGGAAGATGAACGGGTACAAGTTGTCTTGAATGTAATTCCGCCGCAACCGAGATTATCTGATACTATAATTTTACGGCTTGAAATTATTGCCGATAACACGGTCAAAACGGATTTGCCGGAATTTGGCGAGTTTATCGGTACGTTGAAAGTAACGGGAATAATCGAAAATGTTAGTCCTGCCTCGACAGGAAAAGAAAAAAGAACCGTTGAAATCAAAACCACGCCAACAAAAGCAGGAATTACACCAATCTGGACAATCGCAATAACATACCAAAATCACCCAACAACTCCGCAAGATAAAAAAAATATAGTTGAGTTGCGCGCCGCGCCGCTTGAAATCAATTCGGATGTTGTGCCGGACACGGCATCGCTTGACAAGATTGCGTCGGATTATGAATTGTTTCAAATTGAGCGCGGTCGGTTGTTGAGGATAATTTTGGCAACGGTTTTAGTGTTGGTGGTTTTGGTTGTGTTGTTAGTTTGGTTTTTGAGACGCGGAAAAAAAATCGAACCGGAAATAAAACTCTCTCCGCAACAAATCGCGTTGAAAAGTATAGCGGAATTGATTGAGCGGCAACTGCATGAAATTGACGTGAAGTTATTTTTCGTTGAGTTATCCGGCATTGTGCGATGGTATATTGAGCAACAAACGTCAATCCGCGTACCGGAATTGACAACAGAAGAATTTTTGCAAGAAGTTTCCCAAAATAGACAAACAAAAAACACCATACCAAGTAATTTTACTGCCAACCTAAAACTATTCCTAGAATCCGCCGACATGGTAAAGTTCGCAAAATTCAAACCAAATCAAGAAGAAATTCTACAAGGAATAAAACACGCACAAACATTCATCGTCGAATTAAATACCGAATCAGTTACAACCGATTCAATATAAGGAATTTCCCCAAACATACCCTTTCATATACTCAAGCTGTTTTAAAATTCATGGAGCTGGTTACGGAAGCGTAACAACTTGAAGCGGTTGTTCATGGGCGAAACCTACCGTCCGTACCGGTTTCGGCATAAAAAGATAAATTGT
>JAIRWK010000316.1 GCA_031268995.1 Planctomycetaceae bacterium | reverse complement strand
CAGCGTTGATAATCGAACGCAAACAAGGTTCATTTTTGGGAGATGACAAAAACGAAGCTATAAAAATATCCGATGTCGGTTTGACAATAAAATCATCAAAACCATATTCTTTTTCGGTTGCAATCATTTGAATTATTTTATAATGTTCAATCGTTAAATTCTCCAATCACATCTGCCAGCAAGCAAACTATTACGCTTCCAAATCATCAAAATTCATTGTATAGACAGTGTGGTCATACAGTATAACTATGTTGTTGGCATTTTCAAGTACTGGATTGGAGTTTTTCGTTATGGTATACCGTAGCCGGTAAGGCGATAGGCTTCGCCCCTGAACAACCGCCTCACGTTGTTGCGTTTGCATAATGCTCTGCGTTGCAGGTTTACCGCAGCTTCAGGAATTTTAAAATAACCTGAGTATATTAAATTTATAGCATCTATACCGAAGCCGGTATGGGCGGTAGGCTTCGCCTTTGAACAACCGCTTTGCGATGTTGCGATTTCTAATGACAAAAAGTCCTCCAAATGTGATTGTCGGATGAATGATATGCGATAAATTGAAATTTTACAAAATCTACTTATATCGTAGTTGGTGTTGACGAATAGGCTTCGCTCTTGCATGAATGCTTCAAGTTGCTACGATTTCCATGTACAGCTTCTGGAAATTTAAAGCGATTTCAGTATAATGAGGTTGGTGTTTTTTTATACTGAAGCTAATTTAAAATTCCCGAAGCTGGATACGCAAACGCGATAACGTGAAGCGGTTGTTCAGCTTCAGGAATTTTAATTAGCTTCAGTATACTCATGTTACGCACGATACGGAAATGATGGTGGTTATTCAGTCGATTGATAGAAAAAAAAGGTAAAACATTGTTCTCGTCCCGTTAGGGACGGAATGTGAGGACATTTCAAACGGTTTAGTTTTAATCACATTGTGTCCCTACGGGACACGAAATATGTTTTTACCATATTTTCTACCAACATTTCGTCCCTAACGGGACGGGGAAGATACATCTGGTTATCACCGATGCGTAACATGAGTTCTTTATACTCAGGTTGTCCGTGAAGGGCAGGTTTTGGGAAACTCCCTTTAGGAATTTTAAAGTAGCTTTAGTTTATATTTGGTATATTAGTATATTATGGATGTTATTTCTTTTTTTTCGCGGAATTTTGCGATGCCGATTTGGGCGTGTTGGGAACGCAGCAATTATTTGAGATACTATCGGCAAACGCTAAAGTCCCAATACGATCCTCCAGATGTTATTCTTGCCCGTCAAACGGAAAGAATGCGCGAAATAATTCAACACGCCTACAATACATGTAAATTTTGGCGTGAACGTTTTGACTCGCTCAAAATTAAGCCTACAGATATTCGCGAGTTGGATGATCTTCGCAAGTTGCCGGTTCTTACTAAATCGGATTTAAGAACACGATTTGAGGATATGATTTCATCGGCGTATCCCGACCGGTCAAAATTGACGCTATTCACGACTTCAGGTTCAACCGGAGTTTCAGTCAACGTTTACGCAGATGATGCTTGCACGCAATTCAAACGCGGAGTAGTTTTGCGAAACGATGAATGGACGGGTTGGCGTAGAGGCGAACGAATTGCGGCAATTTGGGGCAATCCAAAAATGCGCACAGATTTTTTTGGCATCATAAGAAATTTACTTCTTGATAGAAATTATGTGTATCTGGATACGCTCAAAATGGACGAACAATCAATGAACGAATTTACGAAACAATTATTACGTTATCCGCCGGGTATGTTGTTCGGTCATGCGCATTCGCTCTATTTGTACGCGCAATATCTACACTCAAGACACCCCGAAGTGCAAATCAAACCACACGGCATACTCGCAACATGTATGGTACTTCACGATTTTGAACGACAATTGATCGCGGAAGTTTTTGATTGCCGTGTTACAAATAGGTACGGTTGCGAAGAGGTTTCGCTTATTGCGAGTGAGTGTGAACGCAGCGAAGGTTTGCACGTAAATTCTGATACGTTGTATGTTGAGTTATTGGGTAAGTCGGGCGAGGCGGTTGGTGTTGGTGAAGCCGGCGCGGTTGTGGTAACTGATTTGTACAACCGCGCGATGCCAATAATACGTTACGAGGTTGGCGACACGGCGGTTTGGGCTGGTCGGCAATGCTCTTGCGGGCGGAGTTTACCGTTGTTCGGAAGAATTGAAGGACGTGTTGCGGACTATGTTGTTACGGGTAAAGGAGAATATATTTCGGGAATTTCGCTTACAGAAAATTTCGCGTGCAAAGTTGACGGTGTTGCCCAACTACAAATCGTTCAAGAAGACATTGATAAATTTACATTCAATATCGTTAAAGCACACGATTTCAGCGAAATAACAATAAATCAAATCAAAAATTTAGTACAAGAACGCTTCGGCTTCAACGCAACTTTCAACTGCATCTACATGGATAAAATCCCAATGGAAAAATCAGGTAAATACAGATTCTGCATCTCAAAAGTAAAAAAAGATTTTTAAACTATACCGAAGCCAGTAAGGCGATAGGCTTCGCCCTTGAACAACCGCTTCACGTTGTTACGCTTGCGTGTCCAGCTTCAGGAATTTTAAAACAGCTTGAGTATATATAGCTCAAATTCGAATAAAATTAATTTTTAGAAATTCCCTCTAAATAATTAACTGAACTTTTGCAAATTTTATAAATATTTGTATTAAAATGGGTTATAACAAGATTTATTAACTTTGTTATATTTTGACACAAAAATATTTTTTGTGTCTATGTTATGAAACCCTTGATTTTCCAGCACATCAATTTTTGAAAAATAATATATAATACGATAATACAATAAAATTTGGCGTTTTTTGATGCTTCAACTCCTTTGATTTATAGTGTGAAATGCCATTTTGCAAAAGTTCAGTTAGTAATTTGATTTTTGTTCTAAAGTCTGCGTATTCCGTAACACAAATTGATACTAGAAATTTCTTTATGCATTTAAAAATAAGACCATTCAACGTTACTAAGTGGGGGCGTGGTAATTTAAGTGGCTTGATCAGAAAACAAAATTGTGATTGGGACAGTATCCCCGCATTTTTCGTTTGTTTTATGCAGTAATTTTGACTACATTACCCAGATTAAATATCGGCATTGTAAAATTGTCTGCGAAGTTACACTAATATTACTAGACTTGCCATATTATCAATTACAATTTTGCCATAATGCCCTAGTTTACCGCGTCCACTCTAAGGACGCAGTGAAAAAAAACGTGATTTTTTAATGGACAGGTCAGTTTTCCACGGGATCGACAAAGGAAGCGAAACTTGTTGAAGAATAAGAAAAGACTAATAAAATCTGAAAGGCTCATTATGATACGTGTTTTGTTGTTGGCGGTTTGGTTGTGTTTGATATTAATTACATCAATGTCAGCTGCCGATTTAAGCTTGGATACTAAACAAAAAGCTGACCATGCTTTGTTGGGCATGGACGATGTAATTATGCGAATTAACTGTGGCGTATGTCGTATTACAGGAAAAACGATTATGCCAGGCGGTAAAAATGCTAGGGTGATTGACGATAATATACTCGTTGCATTTGATTATTCTAATCATTTTTATCGTTTCGATAATGGAAATTTAGCGAAGTCACTGTTGACTCCAGAATTTTTCTACGAGATGAGGGGTATA
Organism: Planctomycetaceae bacterium; assembly: GCA_031268995.1. Taxonomy (GTDB): domain Bacteria; phylum Planctomycetota; class Planctomycetia; order Pirellulales; family Thermoguttaceae; genus WRKP01. The sequence continues at coordinate 2,730 of JAIRWK010000316.1, read as the reverse complement.
AATGAGCCCAACGTCAGTGTTATACGGAGTAATGCGTCAGAGCCAATTGTTTCGAACGACTTTTGTGAGCTTGTTGATGTACAGGACATATTTCGTTTTGTGCCGGTTGGACCACACATGCCGTTTAAGTATCAAAAATCCGTATTGCATCAGAACCCCAAAAAAATTAAAAAAATAGGCTACAAAGAACTGACTAATGAACTTGTGAGTGTAACGATTGAATTCCCAAATCCAGACGGCTATGATCCTCCGCTTACGGCAGAATTTATTATTAATAAGGCTAATGGATATACCTTACAACATGCGGAGTACAATTGTGGTTATACTGCAGACATATCCTGGAAGTATATCAATAAAACTTGGGTTCCTGTTTCGTATGTTTTCAATTCAGGTTTAAATTTTAGTGTTGAGTGGAAAATTGAATGGGAACAGGTCAATGAAAAAGTTGATAATAAGTTTTTTAATTTGGAAGAAGTGATTGGTGAACAGGACAACGATGTCCTCATGTTTTCATATGAACTTGGTTCACCATCAGTATTAGTAGGCAGAGTTGGAAAAGGAGTATCGACATTAAACACAAACAAATCAACCGTAAAATATCCTTATCTCCGTCCTCTTTTAATTATGTCGGGACTTATCCTTATATTCATTTCACTTTGCAAAAAAGTTTATGATCGTTTGAGGGCAAAATCTCGAAGATGAAATGCATTTTAATTTGGCTGGTATTTTTTGTTTTGTTATTTGTTTATTTGTTCCTTTTAGTTTATTCAGCGAGGAACAATAGTCCGGTAATGAGCGAAGATGCGCATTTAGCAAGCGGTGTGAGTCATCATAAATTTCGACGGTTTGATCTTTACCGTGTCAATCCGCCGTTTGTCAGGTATGTAGCGGCGTTGCTTGCGAAGGGGAAATTAACATCTCAAGAAAATGTTTGGTGGCGTTACGAAACGTCACCCCTTAAGCGATCGGAATTTGCAATTGGCGGCGTTGCGAATCGTCATTCTGAATATAGAATGCTAATTTTTCAGTCGCGTTTGTTAACAATTTTAGTTTTCGGATTAGTTGGAATTTTAGCATGTTTTTACTTTGCCAAAAATTTCGCGGGACAAATTGTGGCTATTATTGTTCTTGTTTTATATTGTTTTTCGCCGTACATCCTAGGACATGGTTCAACAATAATGCCTGATGCACATTCTGCGTCTTTTGCGGTTGCTTCGGTTTATTTGTTTTGGAGGTGGCTTAAACGTCCTGAAGCGTTGGAGGGACTTATTGCTGGCATAATTCTGGGGCTTGCGGAGTTGACGAAGTTTACGTTGTTAATTTTTTATCCGTTGTTTGTTGTGATGTGGTTAATTTATCGATTGCCGGAAATGACAACACTTACAAAAAAAGATTGGATTCAACAATGCAAACAAATTGCAGTTGTATTTTTTATTAGTGTTGTCATTATCAACATGGGTTATCTTTTTGAAGGAACGGGCAAATTTCTTGGCTCGTACCGTTTTCAAACAACCCTTTTTACGGGTTATAACTCACTCAAAGATATTCCTGCTGGCGGTGGAAATCGGTTTGAGAAAACGCCGCTTGCTTATATTCCAATGCCGTTGCCCTCTAACTTTATTCAAGGAATTGATACGCAACGCTTAGATTTTGAACGCGGTTTGTCGTCATATCTTCGCGGCGAATGGTCTCAACATGGTTGGTGGTACTATTATCTTTATGCTCTTTTGATCAAAACGCCGTTGGGAACTATCGGGTTATTTTTGTTGGCGATTTTTTGTACGTTATTTCAGAAAGGTTACAACGTGTCTCGGCGAGACGAAATGGTGATTCTGTTACCGGGGATAGTGTTGCTTATTTTTGTCAGTAGTCAAACCGGCTTTTCGGTTCATTCAAGATACATCATTCCGGCGTTACCGTTTTTCTTTATTTGGATAAGTAAAGTCGGCAAAGCGTTTTCATTGAAGCGTCCAATTGTCTCAACCATTGCATCGGTTTTTCTTGTTTGGTCTTTGTTGAGCAGTTTGTCAATTTATCCACACAGCTTGTCATACTTCAACGAACTTGCTGCTATCATTCCGACACTGGAAGACAAAAATTATCCCAAACCGCCGTCGGAAATTTTACAAATGTCATGGCAAAAGAAAACACTTTGGCAAAAAACCAATCACATCCTAACCGCCGGTTCTCGAAACGGGGCAAGGCATTTGCTCAACAGCAATATTGATTGGGGACAGGATTTGTTCAACTTGGAAAAATGGTATCAAAAACATCCCGAAGCGAAAGATATGAAGGTTGCGTACTGGGGAAGTTATCCGCTTGAGTTAACACAACTACCGTCCAAAGAACATCCGCCCGCCGATAAACCACAAGCTGGTTGGTATGCGTTGAGTGTCAATAACATTTATGACAAAGAGAAGCAATACCGCTATTTTCTCAATTTTGAACCTATTGCAATGGCGGGCTATTCGATTTATATTTACCATGTCACGCTTGAAGAAATCGACAGAGTACGGCAAGAAGAAGGAGTTGAATAGAAGAATGTGGGTATAGGAGATTTTTTGCAAATCAGTTTCCTATTTTTTTCCCCCCACTTGACAGAATAATGATCGTGTGTGCACCTTGCGTTCGCTTTTCAATTCACGCACGGGGAGACTTGTGGACTTCGCTTTGAAATGGGACAAGGTGGAGGTGTTTGGGGTTGGTTTTGCACGATTTTTTCGCAAGTCA
>JAIRWK010000299.1 GCA_031268995.1 Planctomycetaceae bacterium | reverse complement strand
CAAATCGGTAAAAATGAATTGGCAGTAAATACAATCGTCGTTTATGCCCATTCATTCGATTTCGAATCCATGCGCGAACTAAAAACAAATATTAGATCAAACCTCAATAACCCGCCAACAATTATTGAAAGATATTAAAGAGAAGATTTTTATACCGTAGCCGGTAGGGCGATGGGCTTCGCCCTTGAACAACCGCTTCACGTTGTTGCGATTGCCTAACGCTCTGCGTTGTAAGTTTACCGTAGCTTCAGGAATTTTAAAGTAGCTTGAGTATATTATACGAGGGCGAAAGACTTTTGCCGTTTTTTTGTTGCGCCTTCGGTATATACTTAATCCGTTTTAAAATTCCCGAAACCAGAAATGTAATCACAACATCGTGAAGTGTTCTTTCAAGGGCGAAGCCTACCACCAATACCGGTTGTGGTGTGTCTATTGCAAAATTTGATTTCAATGATATACTCCCCGCAAGTTTTTTGGGCAAATGTTGCCCCGCGTACTATTCTCTTGAAATCCCCTTAATATTGAAATCCAATGAGTCATTTACTGGTACCAATTCGTCAATTTTTGCGTGCTTGCCGAAGATGTAAAAATATTGTCAAATTCGCCGATTCAACCGGAGTGTCATTGACCGGCAGCAACACGCTTCTTCGGACATTGATATTGCGCCGATTGTTTCACCGCAAGTTTGACAAAAATGAAAAGAATGTGGGTTTGCTTATGCCGTTGACTGTTTATGGTGTACTTGCGAATCTTGCTCTTACTCTTGACAGGCGAACTACCGTCAATCTAAATTACACGTTCAATATTGAAACGATTAACGATTGCATTCGTAAGGCGGAGATCAAACATGTTGTTACCAGCAAGAAAATGCTTGAACGTTTTCCTGATTTGAAGTTGGAAGCCGAGCTGGTATTTATGGAGGACTTGCCCACACAAGTTACGTTTTTGGACAAAATCACTGCTTGGTTTGATGCACATATTACGCCGATTACATTTCTTGAGATAGCTCTTGGTTTGACACAAATTGACCCTGATGATCTGATAACGATAGTTTTCACATCCGGCTCAACAGGAACTCCCAAAGGCGCAATGATCACTCAAAACGCAATTGCAGAAAATGTAAACGCATTTGTTGAACGTCTTGACTTATCGGACAATGAGTCGTTACTTGGGGCGTTACCGTTGTTTCATGCTTACGGTTATTCTACGGCGTTTTGGCTTCCGGCGTTAACGAATCTTACGGGAGTTTATCATTTTAATCCGCTTGAGTACAAGCGGGTTGGCGAAATGGCGCGGAAATTTGGTTGTACATTATTCCCGACAACGCCGACATTTTTACGTGGTTATTTACGACGATGTGAGCCTGAAGATTTTGCGATGACTGGTACGGTAGTTGGCGGAGCGGAGAAGTTGCCGGTGGAGTTGATGGATCAATGGGAACAAAAATTCGGGCATCGTCCTGTTGAGGGTTATGGCACGACGGAGTTATCGCCGGTTGTCTCATCGAATGTACCAAAATCGCGGCGGGCGGATTACAAAAAATGGTTGCGTGAGGGAACAATTGGGCGACCATTTTTCAATTTGCAAGCAAGGATAACAGATTTGGAAACGGGTGAAGTTTTGCCGGTTGACACTGCTGGAATGTTGCAGATCAAGGGACCTACGGTGATGAAAGGCTATTTCAAAGATAAAGAAAAAACCGACGCGGTGCTAAAAGACGGATGGTACTCAACCGGAGATATTGCAACAATAGACGCAGATGGTTTTATAAGAATCACAGGACGTTTGTCAAGAATATCAAAAATCGGCGGCGAAATGATCCCGCATTCTTTGATCGAAGAAGAGATTGAAAAAATAATCAACGAAACGCAAAACGAACAAGAACTCGAAAAGATGGGAATTCTTGTAGCGGTTTCGGCGGTACCTGATGAAGTGAAAGGTGAGCGTATAATTGTGTTGTTGCATGAGGACGTAAAAATTTCTCCGCAAGAAATTTGCAAGAAATTACAACAATCCGGCTTACCAAATATCTGGATACCCGCACCATCAAATTTCCACACCACAAGATCCATCCCAACACTAGGCACCGGAAAACTAGACCTACAAGGAATAAAAAAATACGTAACAGAACTAATACAATAAAACCGCTTTAAAATGAAATTACTTTTGTCCTTTGTGTCCCCTTTGTCCTTTATGTCCCTTAAAAATATTTGGCTAAAAGATACGAGAGAGTTTCTGTACTGTGATTTTTTGAGGAGAATTTATTTGTTTGATCTTTTACAGCCATCCTTTTTCTTTGTACCAATTTGTTGTTTCTTGGATTCTTTCTTCGATGGTTGTGGTTATTTTGAAGTTTAGTTGTTGTTTAGCTTTTTGGGCGGAGCAGCACCAGTTGTTTTTTGATTCAATCGCTTTCGACCAGTCGTAAGGTACATTTTTGCCGGTTAATATTTTTTTCACCTCGTAAAAAGTAGATACGACAAACATCGTCAATGGCGGAAAATGTACCGTAAATACACCACGACGCCCCAGTGACTTTCCAATCATCTTGCCAACCTCCGATAACTCCGTCCCATCATCCCCCGAAGCATAATACATCCCAACACCACTCGGATTCACTCCATCAACAACATTCGCATCCACCCTCTCTCCCCGTATTGCAACCACACGCAATAATTCCGATAAATCCTCCGCATGAATCCACGAATACGTCCTCGCACGCCAACCCGGTACCGGACAAATACCAAGCCTACTAACCGTCCGAAATAAATCAAGATTCATCCTATCCGCACCGCCAAACACAATCGCAGGACGAACAATACTACAAGGTACACGCGAACAAAATCCGGCAATCAAACGCTCCGCAATAAGTTTACTCTCGCCATAATCAGTAATCGGTACAGATACATCAGACTCAACCTTAGGAGGCTCACTGCCAGACGGTCCCGCAGCAGCAAGCGACGAAACATAAACCAAAATAGGCGGCGTTGTCATTTTAGAAATAGCATTGAGCAAATTTTGAGTACCATCACAATTCACCGCAAGAAAATCCCTTTTGCTCACCGCCCGAACACGCCCCGCAAGATGATAAATTACCTCACAACCCTCCGCCGCCCTCACAAGACCAGAATCATCATTCAAATCCCCATACACAAACTCAACATCAGAAAATTTTATAAATCCCGTATCAGAACCGCTACGAATCAGACACCGTACATCATCACCCGCAGCCCGTAATCGCCGCACTAAATGATAACCAATAAAACCAGAAGCTCCCGTAATAAGTGAACGCATAATTTCACCTTTACACCGAAGTTGATCAAAATCGATCAACCCGACCCCTGCCAAAAAATATTGAGGGAATTTCTAAAAATACTATTTACCAAAAACAAATTATTTCAAATTCGGTCAATTCTTAGTCGATAGAAATCGACTGAATTCGAATAAAATTAATTTTTATAGATTCTCTATTTTTCACTTGTTTTGTAGATAACTCTTTTGGATTTTCCTCCTTCAAAACGCGGTAATTCACCCGATTTGAAAATATCGCCTTTGGGAGAAAATCCCAAACGCTCCTTCAAATGCTTCTCAATCATATAACCAGTTACCGATTCGTCAGCCTCAACATTGATCCTGACTTCGCGAACTCCGTCTATTTCCTCAATTATAATTTGATATTGGGGCAAAACACCCGGAATTTCCATCAACGCATCCTCTACCTGTTGCGGGAAAAAATTTACACCCTTCACAATTAACATGTCGTCCGTCCTGCCAGCAATCTTGGCAATCCTCACATGCGTCCGACCACAAGCACATTTTTCACGCGAAATTATTTTTGTCAAATCGCCCGTCTTAAATCTGATCACCGGAATCGCCTGCCTTGATAACGACGTAACAACCAACTCGCCTTGCTCGCCGTCAGGTAAACTCTTGCCCGTCGCCGAATCAATAATCTCAATATGATAATGATCCTCCCAAACATGAATCCCATTATGCTCGCAACAATCCATTCCAAGCGTACCAACACCGCCCGTCTCCGTCATTCCGTAAATATCAAACGCCTCAATACCAAGTTGTGATTCTATTCGTTGACGCATACCTTCCGAAAAACTCTCCGCGCCAAATATCCCCACCTTCAAATCCGGTAACTCAATCCCCAACTCACACATCACCTCATAAATCCGAACAGCATACGAAACCACACCACAAAGAATTTTTGTACCAAAATCTTTGGCAAGCTTTACCTGACGCGCAGTATTGCCCGAACCCGTCGGCACGACAAATAGACCCGCAGTTTGCGCACCGTGATACATGCCAAATCCGCCATTGAACAACCCAAAGGACGGCGTAATTTGTACCGCATCGCCTTCCGCCGCTCCCGCCATAACATAACAACGCGCCATACATTCGCCCCATTGCTCAATATCAGAAGCCGTGTACGGCATAACAACCGCCACTCCAGTAGAACCACTCGACATGTGCATCTCTCGCAATAATCGACGCTCAACACAACACATCCCAAGAGGATAGGTTTCCCGAAAATCATTCTTGGTAGTAAACGGAAGATGAACAAGATCCCCAGCGTTGCAAAAATCATGCAACCGCAATAAACCCGCCTCCGTGTAACGCTTGCGGAAAAAACCATTCTGCGCCCAAGCCCAATGTACCGTCTCACGTAAACGTAAATTTTGATAATGAGTCAACTCGTCACGAGACATTGTTTCGGAAAAATAATTGAAACAGCGCATAGTCAATCACGTTAAATAAAAAAACCATACGCTATAAAAAACGCAGGTCAATATTTTTGTTAAATCGCCCAAAAAACACAAGCAAAAAAAAGAAACCAACACGTCAAACCGCCCTCAATCCACACCCGCTTCAGTACAACTACAGCACGAATCGGGGTTATTCTAGCTTGTAATGAAAAATTGTCAAATGGGCATCTTGTATGATTAGCTTTTATACTTCCGTCTGGTGTTTTTAAGGGACAAAGAGGACATTAAGGACAAGAGGGACAAGGTAAACGTTTAACCAATATTACTGGCGTTGACGCATACTATACCCAAGCTGTTTTAAAATTCCCGAAGCTGAACACGCAAGCGTAGCATCGCGAAGCGGTTGTTCAGGAGCGAAGCCTACCGCCCATACCGGCTTCGGTATAGTTGTGGTATTGTTGACTGCGGTCAAAAAAGCAAGACGAGATTGTAGTCGAGTGGGGGGATTGAAGATTGGTAGGGAAAGGTTACAATATCCGCGAAATTGTTTGTAAGAGCGTTACTGGTAACTTTGCCGACGTAATACGGAATATTTTTGTACTTCAATTTTGGCAAACGCCGACGAATTGCCCTCGCACAATAAATGAGCAAATTTATACCTTAGCCGATAGGGCGAAGGGCTTCGCCCTTGAGCAATCGCTTCACGTTGTTGCGCTTGCGTGTTCAGCTTCTGGAATTTCAAAACAGCTTGAGTATAATAAATTGAGAACATTTTAAAAAGTTCAAAGGAAAAATTTTATGGCAAGATTTTCAAAAAAATCAAAATTTAAACAACGTAAACGCACAAAAGCTAAAGTCCGCGTCAAGAAAAAAGATCCGCTCATGGTCAACGGACAACGCCCGCGACCAATGTTCGTTGATTATAAGGATGTGGAGTTGCTTCGTAAGTTGACTAGCCGACAAGCTAAAATAACCAGCCGCCGAAAAAATGGTTGCTCCGCCGTCAGCCAACACGCCATCGCAAACGCAATCAAACGCGCACGCTTCATGGCATTGCTTCCATACGTCGCGGATTGATTTCCAGTACAACCAGTTGCGGCAATGATTTGTGTTTAGTTATACCGTAACCGGTAGGGCGGTGAGTTTCGCCCTTGAGCAACCGCTTCACATTGTTGCGTTTGCGTGTTCCGCTCCGTGAATTTTAATAGCTTGAGTAGCAAGTGCGTGGGCAAAGGAAACATAGTAGACAAAGAGGACAATATTGTAGAGTTCTCTTTGTTGTTTTGTTGCGATTGTCTGATCGGCTTTGGTGGGTGTTTCAAAGGAAATTTCAAAAATACTATTTGCTAAAAACAAATTATTTCAAATTCGGTCGATTTTTAGAAATTCCCCCAAGCCTTATGTTTTGGTATAGTTTTTTTCGTCCTTGAGCAGAAGTTCTGCGCTGTTATTGGTTGGTCGTGTTTTCGGCTTCTGGAAATTTGAACCTTTCGTGTATAACGATGAATAGTGCGATAGAAAAGGCGGATGTTTTGATTGAGGCGATGAAATGGATTCGCCAACATCGTGGAAAAAAAACGGTGATAAAGATCGGCGGCAGTCTCATGGAAGACGAAACCGTGATGACACATCTATTGCTTGATATTGTTTTCATGGAATCGGTTGGCATGAAGCCGGTTTTGGTGCATGGCGGCGGCGGGGCTATCAGCGCGGCAATGAACGCGGCGGGCATCGAACCGCGTTTTGTACAAGGACGACGTTACACGGACGAAGCCTCTCTCGAAATTGTTAAACGCATTTTGGGCAAAGAAATCAATGAATGTCTTGTTAAAAAAATAAATGAATTCGGCGGACAAGCTAAATCTATAAGTTTCTATCTTGGGACAAATGTGCTTTTGGGTGAGCGGCTTTTTCTAAGTGATGAGAATAATCAAGTAATAGATATTGGCCTGGTCGGTAAAGTAACAAGCGTTAATACCGACATGATCGATATGCTTTGCAACAATTATATTATTCCGGTTATTCCATCAATTGCGGTTATGAACGATAGCAGCGGTCAAGTGTTGAATGTGAATGCCGACACAGCCGCAACGGCGATTGCCCGTGAATTGCGTGCGGAGAAATTGGTTTACGTTAGCGATGTCAACGGAGTCCGAACCGACCCAAACGATCCGAAGTCCATGATCGATTCAATTACCGCAGAAAAAGCGCGTGAGATGTTGGCTTCGGGATGTATAGTTGGCGGAATGATTCCGAAAATAGAGGCTTGCCTAGAAACTCTTGAACGCGGCGTAAATAAAATTCACATAATAAACGGAAAACTGCGCCACGCACTGCTGATGGAAATATTCACAAGCACCGGAATCGGAACAGAAATTGTAGGAGCATAGCACAAAATTTCCCAAACAACGGTCAATAAGAAAAATCGTAAATCGCAATATCTATCGCAAATTTGGGGGACTTTTGATACTGTCTCCCCCTTGTTCTTGCTCTACGGAATCCAAGCGAAATCTAATTGTCAAGAATGTCCGCAATACCGCCAAATCCAATATTGTGCGTTTCAATTTCTATCGGCAATGCATTTCCGTGACGCTCCGGCAACTTCTCTTCAAGCGGCGGTTTTGTTGTTTTTGTTTTTTGGCGGTTGCTGATATTCTGTCCGTTTGCGCGGCCAATTATACGTCCGCGTGGAAACCGATCTTTTATGCTTACTCCTCGTTCACGATGTTGTCCTTTGACTTCGCCTTCCTTTTCGCGGGCAATTGCATCGTAAACTTCCTGACGATGAACCGAAACGCTTGATGGGGCTTTGATTCCTAACCGAACACGATCACTGCGCACATCCACAACAGTAATGACAATGTCATCGCCGATACAAACACTTTCATCACAATATCTTGACAAAACCAACATTTCTTGCTCCTTAACCTATCTATACTTATAACCTACTATCTTCACCGGCTTCAGTATAGCTTTTAACATAAACGAACCCAAATCTTGAACGGTTCACCCCACACACACAAAACTATCCACACACCACAAAATGCTCAACTCAAAAAACGCTACTGAAGCATAGCATATATACGTAGCGAAGACAAATCGTTTGCCAAAATATTTCCGATAACAATCACAATAAGCCGTTATAACCGGTATAATTCATCCCAAAACAACCGCTTCGCGATGTTTTGCTTACGTGCCCTGCTTCTGGAATTTTAAAACAACTTGCGTAAAAACAGCACAAAAAAAATCTATTTCGTACTCGCCATGGATGACAGGCTTGTTTTTGAACAACCGCTTCGCGTTGTCCGTGATTGCCCGTTCGATATACCGCAACCGATACTATAAAGCATTTTTCGTATACAACGCCCGCTAACTCAAACTTGTATTTCGACACAAAAATATAACGCACGTTAAACTAAACGTACAAAAAAGAATATTGGTAAAAGATTCCAATAAACAGCAAAAAAATAGATATAACGATGCCAGTATGGGCGGTAGGCTTCGCCCTTGAACAACCGCTTCACGTTGTTGCGATTGCGTGTACAGCTTCAGGAATTTCAAAACAGCTTGAGTCATCAGACCAGTATTGACTGTAATAACCAATTCACAAATTACTGTAAAACAAGATCTATGAATTGAACCAAAAAGAACGAATATCAGAATTATACCGATGCCAATATGGACGGTAGATTTCGGTAGAATTCTCTTAAATTTGGCGAGCGCGGTAGCCGACACCTCTGACGGTTTCTACTATTTCGCGCATTTTGCCAAGTTTGTTACGTAACGACGCAAGATGTACATCAATTGTTCGGTCTATAACAATTGCATCATTACCAATGGCAGAGTCGATCAATTGATTACGTGTTAGAACACGCCCGTTTGCCGTTACAAGAGCAAGCAATAACCTGTACTCTGTCCCCGTTAATATTATCTGTTTGTCATCAATAAACGCCTTGTAATTTTCCGTCTCAACACGAAGCGAACCAATTACAATTGATTTCGATGTTTTGTTGTCATTTGGATCAGATTCAAATTCGTCAACATCTACCCGCGCACGCCGCAAGAGTGCATTGACACGCGCAACCAAAATTGACATGTTAAACGGTTTGCTCAAATAATCGTCCGCGCCAAGCTCAAGACCAACCACAACATCACTCTCCTCACCCAACGCACTAACAATCAAAATAGGCATCTTGGCATATCGTTTATCAGAACGCACTCGCCGCAACAATTCCAAGCCGCCTAACTCCGGCAACATCAGATCAAGCAAAACTAAGTCAGGTTCCCACTCCGAAATTAATTTCAACCCGACTAAACCAGACTCCGCCCCACAAACTTCATAACCGCGACTTTTAAGACGCAACGAAACCATCGAAAGAATATCCGCCTCGTCCTCAATTATAAGAATACGCTCTTTAGACATTTTGATCGTGTTGGTGATTTTGGTGTTCGGTTGTGTGGTTGTTTTCGGATGATAATTGTTTTGCTGTCAATTCTTTTGAAACATAAATCCATTGCAATAATAGATCGCCCAACGGTGCTAAAAAACTACCCGCTGCACCGCAACAAAATAATAACATAACCCAACGAAACACAACAAGTAAAAACACCCCCAAAGTAACCACGCCGCCGACAAAAACATAACCCGAATACAAAATATCAGACGCTAAAACAAATAACCCGCAAAACAAGCCACACCAAAATCCGGCGCATTGCAAACATTGGGTTACTTTGTGCAAAAATTCTGCAATCGTGAACCTGCGCGGCGCGTTTGACTCTTCACGCTTCTGCTCAATAGACTCAACCCCATTCGCCAAAAAAACACGGAACGGCTCAAAAATCGTACCTTGCACCAACACCAACGTCATGCCGGTTACCGCCAAACAAAACAGAGCAAATCCCAAAAGAACCATCATTTTAAAATCTCCTATAATACAAATTTATACACACACGAAAAACCACAAACGATCTAAAGGGAATTTCTAAAAATTAATTCTATTCGAATTCGGTCGATTTCCATCAATTAAAATCGACCGAATTTGAAACAATTTGTTTTTGGCAAATTGTACTTTAGAAATTTCCTACAAAGGCACTTGTTCAAAGTTGTGTTTTTACTGGTTTTGGCTTAACATCTGATTAGCGAAAAGCGTCATTTCGTGATGACACGGTTGACGATTTTGCGGCTGTGTTGTTTGATGAAGTTTTTTGCGTGGTAACGGCGCGTCCGTTGTTGTTTGACCAATGCGGATCGTTTACTCCGGCTTTTTGACCGCAAAGAGGACAAATGCCCGATGCGGAAGGTGAAGTCGCGGAATAAGTGGAGCGGCTTGTTTGTGATTGACTGCCTGATCGGCAAGTTTCGCAAACGTAGCTGTCGCCATTGCCAGCGCGTCCCGAACTATTTGCGTAACTTTGACCTATATTCGCAACCGTCGAGCTAGTACGCCCGCAAGACGGACAATAATTAGCCGAACTAACTCCGGCAGTATATCCTCTTAAAGACAAAATTGACATTTAAAAATCCTCCATGACACTTTGTGAACTATACGCATTCCATTACGTACCGTATCTGAAAGTTACACCGCGAGAGCTTTCCCATTTAACGGCACGACTTGGTTATCGGGGAGTAATAACCGGTAAAAGCATTGAAATCGGACAAGTAGCACTTTTACCGATTATTATGATTATTCCGAATTGAACAATCACGTTGCACCTCATCGAAATGATAAACACTACGAAGGCGAAAAAGGATATAAGGATGTACAGAAAATTATCACCTTTGAGGTAAAGAAGCTCACACACACAAAACAAAAAACGGCAGAGGCACTCGATTACAAAAAATGTAATACGTGCCGCCGCCGCTTCAAGTTTCTGTTATTCCGAATTTAATTTTTGAATTCAGTCTATGCCGTTCACTTCTGAACTTTAGTTACGGCAATTCGATCAATGACAAAGTCCCCGGTTCATCGTATTTGGTATTTACCAAACCCGGGAAGGGCCAGTCAAAATTCACAATGATCATTTTCTTGCCGATAACAACGCATTCGCAAGGCTGATCGAGTGATCCGTCTTCGCCGTTGGTATCGCCGTTTTCTGCGATGAGTTCAAGTTTCGCCGCTGCACCTCTTCTTGGCGGTTTGAATCCCCAGATAGCGTTTCTTTGGGAATCGTTGACGTAAACTTTATTTGTGCCTTTATCGTAAAAAACACCGTCGCAACATTTGATAACGGATTCGCCTTTATGAATTTCTTGAATTCGAGTAGTGTATTTTCCGAACCGTATTGCGTACAACGTTCCGTCGCCGAAGTTACCGGTGTAGAGTGTGCCATCGGGAGCGAAAGTAATTCCGTCAAAACCGGCATTATCACCTCGTTCACTTTTTTTCGCTTCGCACACGACGACGAGATGTCTGTCTCGTGGTTTTACGTTTGCCGGTTTAACTTTTATTGTCGGCACTTTACCGTTACCCGCTTTGAGTATTTCATTTGCGGGGAAAGCCCAAATTCCGCCTGCGCCGGTTGTATTTGGGAGGTCAAGGAAAGTGTCCGAAACGTAAAGTTTGTTTCCGTTCCAAGCGGCAGCGTTCGCAAGATTCAATCCTTCAACCGCTACTTCAACTTTGCCCGTCGGTTTATCTCCGTCCATCAAAACCCGCAACACACGCGATTTGTGATTGGTGTCGAAAAAATACTGGTTATCGCAAACGTACAAATTGCCATCTGGTCCAAACACCAGTCCCATGCAACCCGTTTGCCCAGTCGATTCCAACACTGGAAATTCAAGAATCTTTTCAACTTTGCCATCCAGACTTACTTTTGCGAGTACACCTGGATTTTTTTTCGCAACTTTGGCATCGTTTGCTCGTCCGCCGCTACTGAAATTCGGAACGGTAAGGAAAATCGTGCCGGTCTTAGGCGAAACCGTCAAACCATCAGGTCCGTCCAATCCCGCCGGCAATTTGGCGAATAATTTAGCTTTCGCAACTAATGGTTTTGCTGTTTTGGTAACAGCGTCATCTGCTTGCGTAAACAATACTCGTGACGCAAAAACGCAAAGTACCGCAAACGCAATCGAAGAAAATCGTTTCATTTTAACTCCTTTTCTATTTAGGTTAGTTTTTTAACTATTAGTACTTAACATTTTTTTCGGACTTTGATACAAGTCCGGTTATTGTTGAGTAAATTGTCAAGTACGTACATTTTGGTTACTTCGGAACAACCAGATGGCGTAATGATACGAATTAAATTTTCCCTGTCAAGTACGCTGCACAAGTTACGCTATACCAGCTACGGCGTGAATTATACTCAAGGGAACTTCCCAAAACAGCGGTGGTTGGGAAATTCGGGCGCGCGAGGGCTTGTAATAAGGTATAAATGTTTTGCTTGTTTTTCTCAACAATTGAGTTTTTTTTGAGAATATGTTTGTAAAAATTATTTGTTCGGAGAATCGGAGGCGGCATTGTTGAAGAGCAATGTTGCCAGTGAATAGCCGAACCAACGGAGAGCGGTGGACTTAAAAAACTGTACAGTTGCATAAGGTTGATGATTTAGAATAAAAAAATTTGTAACTATTCAGTCGTTCAGTGGGGATTTATTTGTTTTGTCGAATACGTTTTTTATGACGTTTGTAACATTTTTTGCTTGTTTGCATGCGGAGTTCAAGACGGAGGCGATTCTGGC
>JAIRWK010000229.1 GCA_031268995.1 Planctomycetaceae bacterium | reverse complement strand
TGGTAAAAATGTTCCGTGTTATCTTTTAATATTTGATCGCCGTTCGCCGGAAAAAAAATTATCTTGGGAAGAGCGGATTACGTGGAATGTTGAAGGAAACGTAACGGTTGTCGGGTGTTAGCGGTATTCGGTAAAATTTATAATGGCATTCGATCTCTTATTTTTTTACGGGGACTCCTTTGATTATTCCTTCGCAAGTAATTCTGTCGTCAACAATGCCAATGAATTCCGCCGTGATTAGAAATTTTTTGTGATGCAGCATTTTTGCTTGAATTACAAGCCGATCACTGGGTTTGACGGTGTTACGAAATTTTGTGTTGTCTATGCCGCCAAGCCCCAATAACGAACCATCCATCAAATCATATTTGTTTGCAAAATAGCTGGTCAACTGAGCAGCTGCTTCGCACATAATTACGCCGGGCATTATTGGAAAATCCGGCATGTGTCCTTTGACCCAGAAACTCGAATCCACTGCGTCAAGATAACCAACTACAGACTTATCATCAAAACTCTCGTAAAGTATTCCCGTCAATTGTTCCATCTCAAAACGTTGAGAGTTATAAATACGTATTTCGTCCAGTCCAGCAATGGGTTTGTTCACATCGTAAAGAGCTGGATCAACTAATAGTTCTCGTTTAGCCATCTTTTTATAATGAAGTTATGTACTGAAGCTACTTTAAAATTCCTGAAACTACGGTAAACCTGTAGTGCAGGGCGTTGGGCAAGCGTAAAAACGTGAAGTGGTTGCTCAAAGGGCGAAGCCTATCGCCCTACCAGCTACGGTATCGGTTTCGGTTTCGTAATTCATTCATTGTCTGCGATGAACACTCGCATTGAATGAGGGGCAAATTTTAGCGGTAATTTTAAGTTTGGTTTAGGTCCGTTTCCTTCGGTGAACAGTTCATTGGGTTCTTCTGCGGCGGTGTCAATAAATAACCGCCAGTCGAAATTTTGGCAAACCGCCGGAAAAGAAAAATCCCTTGACTCCCAACCTCCATGAAACATCATCAAAACATGATACCGTGAACCTTCGTGATCCACAGTTGGCGGGATCGCTGACAATAAGCAAATCAAACTCCGATCCAAAGCCGCGTTCCAAAGAACTTCACCGCCTTGCGATCCATACCAACTTATATCCGGTAACGCTCCGGTTATTCGAGGTTGACCTGTTAAAAAGTGTGGTTGACGTACTGTTATTTCACGTTTGCGAAACTTTATCAACTCACGCACAAACCTACGCAATCCGGCATATTTTTTCAAAAGCCGCCAATCAAACCACGATATTGCGTTATCTTGACAATATGCGTTGTTGTTACCTCGTTGTGTTCTCCGCACTTCGTCGCCGCTCGACAACATCGGCACGCCTTGACTCAATAACAAAGTCGCCAACATATTTTTGACTTGTCTTGTACGCACCGCGCAAGTATCGGGGTTGTTAGTCGATCCCTCAATTCCGTAGTTACAACTGCAATTATTATTTTCACCATCGCGGTTTTGTTCGCCGTTATCTTCGTTGTGTTTGTAATTGTATGAGACGAGATCATTCATTGTGAATCCGTCGTGTGCTGTAACAAAATTTATGCTACATTGGGGACCGCGTCCGCTGTGTGAATAGAGATCGCTTGAGCCTGAAATTCTTGTTGCCAATGCTCCGATCATACATTGGTCGCCTCTCCAGAAGCGTCGTAAATCATCGCGGAATTTACCGTTCCATTCTGCCCAACGTTGCGAACCGAAACCATACGAACCGAAAGAGCCAACTTGATAAGCACCCGCAGCATCCCATGCTTCAGCAATAATTTTCGTGTCTGCCAAGAGCGGGTCTTCGGAGATCGTTTCAATAATTGGCGGATTAGCTTGCAAGTTACCCATTTGGTCGCGGCTTAAAATTGATGCCAAATCAAACCGGAATCCGTCAACATGATAATTATGAACCCAATGCCTCAAACAATTAAAAATCAATTCACGAACAACAGGATGATTGCCGTTCACCGTGTTACCGCAACCGCTGAAATTTTTATAATATTGTCCGCGTTCAAGCATGTAGTAAATTTGGTTGTCAAGTCCTTTGAAACTTAGCGTCGGTCCGTTTTCATTTCCTTCGCAAGTGTGGTTGAACACGACATCAAGAATTACTTCTATTCCGGCTTGATGAAATGCGCGAACCATTTCCTTGAACTCGCGCACTTGCGCCCCCGGTTCCTTGCCGTAAACGTAACCTCTATGCGGCGAAAAAAACGCCATAGAATCATAACCCCAATAATTCTTAATCTTCGGCTCGCAACCATCAGAACCATTGGTCGGAAACTCGTGTATCGGCATCAACTCAACCGCCGTAACTCCCAAATCCTTCAAATATGGAATCTTTTCAATCAACCCAAGATATGTACCCGGATGACGAACTTCGCTTGATTTTGAAGCCGTGAATCCTTTGACGTGTAATTCATAAATTATAGATTTGGACAAATCGTAACGCAGATGTTTGTCCCCGCGCCAATCAAAATCATCATCGTCAATTACTACACATTTGGGCGGTCGGACAATTCCGTCAGGCGAAGGTTGGAAATCTCCGGCTAATGCCTTCGCGTAAGGATCGATCAATCGCACACGACCGTCAAATCGCAATCCGCGCTCAGGTTCAAACGGTCCGTCGGCTTGAATGTGGTAAAGTTGTTTAGCCTTCAAGCCGTGTACGAATAACGACCAAACATGTCCCCAACGACTTTCCTTGCGGTTGAAGTTGATAATATCCGACGGCTCGGTGTCTTCAACCTTGTCATAAAGAAGTAATTTCATTGACCGCGCAAGACGGCTAACGATAACAAACTGAACGCCGTTATCGTGCAATATCGCACCAAATGGAAGCGGATGCGTAAAACGCATCACTGACGAAGGGTCAATCATGTGTGATTGTTCAAGAGGGGTTTTAATTCGGTTTTGACAACCAAAAAACTTTTTTTCACCAACAATTACGCTATCAACCAAATGATTTTTAAAAAGAACCATTTGCTGTACCTTATTATTACATTAGGTTTGAAACTCATCCCTAATCAATTTATGATAATTTACCGTAGCCGGTAGGGCGATAGGCTTCGCCCTTGAACAACCGCTTCACGTTGTTGCGCTTGCGTGTTCAGCTTCAGGAATTTTAAAACAGCTTGAGTATTACAACCGTTCACAAAATATTTTTCATTCCCCAGTGATTGCCCTGTGTGATCGACGGTTACTTGCATTGATCAAAAAGGCAATCGCAAGAATCGTCCCTAAAATATCCGTGAACGGTTACTGATAATTTATTTACGCCAGCTACTCTATATTTATTTCGGCAAAAGCACACGGAAAATTTTCGACTTAATTAATACTAGGAAATCGACAAATTACAAAAGTTTCTGGTAACAACGGTTATACTGTCAAAAAAATTTGCTTTGAGCATAATACGATTTTCTGATATAGATTCTATAGCTTTTCTGTATTATCCAAATTAGAGACAAAAGAGGTCAAAACTAAAATAAGGCATCGCCTGAAAATAAAATTACCATTAATACCCTACAGTTAAAGAGTAACCACCCCTAACCCCTCCAAATGAAGGGGAATAATTCCCCTCCTTAGGAGGGGGTAGGGGTGGTTTTATACTAACATGTGTCCGATATTGAGAAATTTCTCATAGACACTCACCACTCACCACTCACCACTTGCCACTTTTGGTTTTTGGGAAAATTATTTTTGGGCGAAGATTTATATTCCTTTCTTACAAAAATTACTAAAAAATCAGACAAAATATCATAAAAGTTGTAAAAGTTCTATTGACCTTGATTTTTATAATTGCTAAACTCCGCGATGAGTAGCCTAAAACGTATTTATTTGGCGGCGGTTGCCGAGTTTAAGATGTGAGCAGTGTAGAGGATTAAAATTTGAACAATGTATTTAAAATGGCTTGGAAGAGCTAATAAAAAACTATGAAAGGTAATTTCAACCACAAATTGACGGAGTCGGAAGTTCAACCGGTTATGTTACTTGATTTACGCAGGCAATATGAAGTAATCAAGGACGAGATAGCTGATGCGTTGAAGCGGGTGTGTGATTCGGGGGCATTTGTTTTGGGACCGGAGGTCAAGTTACTTGAGCAGAATATTTCGGCTTATGCGCAAGTTGATTATTCGATTGCGTGTGCGTCCGGCAGTGATGCGATTTTGCTTGCGTTGATGGCGGCGCAAGTTGGACCGGGCGATGAGGTGATAGTTCCGAGTTTCACGTTTTTTGCAACAGCGAGTGCTGTAACGCGGCTTGGTGCAAAACCTGTATTTGCGGATATTGATCCGGTTTCGTTTAATATTGATCCGAATGATGTTCAACGCAAAATTACGCATCGTACAAAGGCAATAATACCGGTACATTTGTTTGGTCAAATGGCGGACATGATTGCGATAAATGCGATGGCGCAGACGAACAATATTGTCGTAGTTGAGGATGCGGCGCAAGCGATAGGCGCAGAGCTTCAAGGTCGGCGTTCGGGTTGTTGGGGCAACATGGGGGCGTTTAGTTTTTATCCGACGAAAAATTTGGGTGGAGCGGGCGATGGCGGGCTTGTTACGACGCGTTGCGAGCGATTGGCGAAGTGTTTGAATTTGTATCATGTTCATGGTATGAATCCGCGTTATTATCATAGTGTTATTGGCATAAACAGTCGTTTGGATTCATTTCAAGCTGCGATAATAAATGTCAAATTGAGGTATCTTGAAGGTTGGACAAACATGCGGATTCAAAATGCGCGGCGTTACAATGAAATGTTTACCGATGCGGGTTTGGATGACAAGATCGTTTTACCTGCAACATTGGATGAGCGGCGGCATGTTTGGAATCAATATACGGTTAGGGTTCATGATGGATTGCGGGACGAGATGAGGACATCGTTGTCGGATCGCAAGATTGGGGCGGAAATTTATTATCCGCTCGGATTGCATGAGCAAGAATGTTTCAAATATTTGGGTTACGCGACCGATTCCCTAATCGAAACGTACAACGCAAGCCGTGAAGTTTTATCGTTACCGATTTTCCCAGAGTTGAAGGAGGGTGAGCAGCGGTTGGTTGTTAGTGCGATTAGGGATTTTATAGAATCGCGAGCGGCGCGTCGAGTTTTGCCCGCAGCCGTTCCAACATTATCACGCGAAGCCGCATAAAATTTTTCCAGCAGGCATTTCGGTATAGCACGCAGACGACACAAATTTAAGGTGGAGATTCGCAGATAAGATTTTATTTTCTGATCTGCGAATTTCTTTTTGATCTGTGTTGTCTGCGTGCCATACCGAAGCCGGTATGGGCGGTAGGCTTCGCCCCTGAACAACCGCTTCACGTTGTTGCGCTTGCGTGTTCAACTCCACGAATTTTAAAGTAGCTTGAGTATAAATTAGCTTGAGTAAAATTAGATGTTTAGAAAATTATTTTTTGTTGTTGTATTATTTTGTTTTTTTTCGTTTAGTGTATTTGTGATGGGGCAACGTCCGCCGGCACCGCCTTCGCCGGATATGGAAGAGAAACCTGTAACCACTGGCGAAGCAAATAAACCAACCACAAAAAAACGTATTCGCGAAGGTGCTACCTTCAAAAACAGACGTGTATTTTTCCGCAAAACAGGAAACAGAACGACAGCTTATTCGGTTGACGGCAACAACAGGTATGTTTGTTTGGAGAATTTGAATCTTGAGAGGATATTGAAATCAATATCGGAGCGTCCTGATCGTGGAACGTGGGAAATTGATGGTGTGTTCACAGAATTTAACGGGGAAAATTTTATTCTAATCAATCGAGGCGTAGTTTCTCTGACAAATTACAACAACACCCTCAAAAAATAATTTCCCCTCCGCGATCTAATATAGTACGCAGGCGACGCAGATTTATAAAGAAGAGATTCGCTGATCAGAAAATAAAATCTTATCTGCGAATCTCTTTAAAATCTGAGTCATCTGCATGCCATACTGGATCGCAAATGGGAAATTATTTTTTTGAGGAGTCGTATCGTCTCCCAAAAATATTTGGTATTTTTAGGTCAAACGGAAAAATTTTTAAGTAATGTCTTGACAAATTTTCGCAATACGGGTATCATCTCATCTTGTCGTCAGCCGATGTGTATTCGGTTGACGACAAGATTGGATGAAACAATTTGAACGCAATATTGGTTTGTTGTGTTTAGATTTTTTTCCTGATTTCTGTGTTTGATTTACTTGGTATCCGGTGTAAAGATACCACGACGTACGTTTTTTATACCAAAGCTACATTAAAACCGAACACGTGAATCGCAACAACGCGAAGCGATTGTTCAAGGGACGAAGTTATACTCAAGCTGTTTTGAAATTCCTGAAGCGGAACACGCAGGCATCGCATCGCGAAGCGGCTGTTCAAGGGCGAAGCCTACCGCCCATACCGGCTTCGGTATACCGTCCGTATTGCTTAGTATAGGACAAACATTTTTTACTAAAGAGAGGAGTTTCCAATGAAAACTTTAGAAAACCAAAAGGCAAGAGCCACCCTGCTAGCAAATTTAATTACAAATTTGCAAAATGTCAAAATAGGTAAGGGGGGGGGGTACGTAAGCAAGATTTACGATCTTGTAACGAATTCTCTCAAAAACGTAGGCATAATTTTTTTGCCTTTACTCTTGTCGAGCTTCTTGTCGTGATTGCGATTATTGGTGTATTGATCGCGATTCTTCTTCCTGCAATTCAAGCAGCAAGAGAAGCCGCAAGACGTACACATTGCCGTAGTAATCTGAAACAACTTGCACTGGCATTACACAACTATCATGATGCGCTTCAATCTTTCCCACCAACAGTTGCCATCCAGCCTTGGAATTCAACTGTCGGTTGGATGGGAAGCGCAACACCGTATGGTAACACGCATGGTTGGTTTAATCCTTCACTTGTCCTCCGTATTATGCCGTTTATTGAGCTTACGGCATCTTACGATGCAGCGACGGTTGATCCGACTTATATTTATCGTTACGCTAATTATGGCGATGGCGGTCAAGTATATCTAGGTACCTACATTTCGCTTTTTCAATGCCCGACGCAGGGCGATTCGGCAGAAGGTGATCCAACTACACGAGGAACAAATGTGTGGTCAAGATACCGAACAGCTTATGGAGTGAATATTGGTCGTAGCGGACAAGGCGGCGTTGAAGCAACACAAAGCTGGGATGGTACGCAAACTGTTGACTATTCATTCAAGGGCGATTCTGCCCCGTTTATCGCCCCAAATGAATGTCGTGATTTGAACACTGTCAGCATGGATGGAACAAGTAACACATTCCTTTGGGGTGAACTTGCTCCCGACATGATATCGCGCACGTGTTATTATGCAGACGGATATTTAGGACTTGGGATCACGTTTTCTACTCGGCTTGCCCCGAATTCACGCGGACAAGATTACATCGTGAACCCCGGCATGACAACTGATTGTTGTGGACCGGGTGCGAAAGGTCAACGTTCTCTTGCTCCGGTTAATGTGAATGATTGGGGAATTCGGCAAACACAAACATCGCGATCTTTGCATCCTAACGGTGTGCAAGTTGCGTTGTGCGATGGTTCGGCAATGTTCATTTCAGAAACAATTACGATGGCAATTTGGCAAGGCGCATCAACCGGAGCAAGCGGCGAAAGTGTCTCTCTGCCGTAACAATTGAGAGTAACTGAATTTTCCAAAAATACCGAAACTTGCTGTTGCGGTATAGTCCAAACAAAATGTTAGGAGATCAGAATGAAACGTTTACTATTTTCAGGCTACTTTAAAATTCATGGAGCAGAACACGGAAGCGCAACATCGCGGAGCGGTTGCTCAAGGGCGAAGCCTATCACCCATACCGGCTCCGGTATATTTTGTTGTATTTTGTTGGTTTGCATTTTTGGTTGCGCAAAAACTTATACGCCGCCGGAAAAACTCATGCTCAACGGAGAAGTTTCGCTCAACAGTAAACCTGTTGCAGCCGGAACGATTTCGTTTGAGCCGTATGGAGCACAAGCCGCACGTTCCGAAGCAAAAGTACCGATTGTCAACGGCAAATATGAATTGTCAGAAAATGATAAATTATTTCCCGGACAATATCTGGTACGGATTTCAGTGGAGGGTGCAAAAGTTCCGCCGACTTACGGTGAACAATCGACTCAGGTTGTCAACGTGTCGGATGAATACCCTACTAAGTTTGATTTTAAGATGTGAAAAAAGTTGTCATGAAATATACCTATACTCAAGCTGTTTTAAAATTCCTGAAGCTGAACACGCAAGCGCAACAACGTGAAGCGGTTGTTCAAGGGCGAAGCCTATCGCCCTACCGGCTACGGTATAACCGTTTTAAGATTCACAAAACCGAACACGCAATCGCAAAATCACGAAACGGTTGTTTATGGTGTATTCATTATTTTTTTGCAGAGTTGTTTGATTTAATTGGTATCCGGCGTAAAGATACCGTGAAGTACGTTTTTTATACCAAAGCTGTATTGAACAGATCACGTTAATCGCAACAACGCGAAACGATCATTCAAGGGCGAAATTTACCGCCAATATTGATTTGGTATAAGAGTGAACATTTTAAGTTGTTCGCGTTTTAAGTTTCGGCAACAAACGCTATCGGAAAGCAAGTTTCATACTCAAACTGTCTGTTCACGGGCAAAGCATACCGCATGAACAGTTACGATGTACGTTTTTGAGCCGCCGAAATTTATTGTACGAATAACGAACCCAAGAGAGGAATTTCCAATGAAAACTTTAGAAAACCCAAAGACAAGGCTCTTCCTGTCAGCAAGTTTATTGTCAAATTTGCAAGAAATTAAAAAGGGTGAAGGGCATAATGAATGCGAACGAGATTTGCAATCTCGCAACGAATTCTCTCCAAAGTTGAGGCATTATTTTTCTGCCTTTACACTTGTTGAGCTTCTTGTTGTGATTGCGATTATTGGCGTATTGATTGCAATTTTGTTGCCTGCTGTACAAGCAGCAAGAGCAGCAGCACGACGCATGCAATGCTCAAGCAGCATAAGACAACTCGGTATCGCAATGCACAATCATCACGATGCCAAAAATCATTTTCCACCCGGCGTGTTGTTGCAAGGTCCAAGTAATGCGTGGACGGGCAGTGGAGTGGATCGCGGTGCACTTTCGTTTGCGGTATTTTTGTTGCCGTTTATCGAGCAAACCTCGTTATATGCGAATTTTGAAAATGTATTGCGTCAATACGACGCGACGGAAGGACCCAATTTACGCCTTCAAGTTTTTTGCAACGGTCGCCTTGAATGGAATCAACGAACAGGAACAATTATTGAACCACGACCGGCTTATGCAAGTATATCGACTTTTATTTGTCCCGACTGTCCGCGTGGAAGAACAAATCCATTTTATTTCATAAACGGCGAAAATAAGATGGGAAAACTTAATTATGTTGCCATTATTGGAAGAGCTGATACCGCACCGTCGGGATGGTCTGCTTGGAGCGGTTATGATTATCAAAGTAACGGAGCATTTTTGTTTCCGAATAGCAAAACTACTTTCAGCACAATTACAGACGGAGCAAGTAATACGCTCATGTTCGGTGAAGTTCACGGACGTTACAGCACAAATTCCGACTCGCGAGCGTCTGTTTGGGCTGGTACTGGAAATGGTCTCTACAGATGGAATAGATTTGATGGCAGCGTAACTCAAGCGGTTAACACACAGTATGCAAACACGTTCCTGAAAAGTACACGCAACGCTAGCGGCGAATACAAACTAAATCGTCCTGCATCCGCAGGCGGAAATCCAGATTCGCACGCATGCAGTTTGCATGCCGGCGGTGCTAATTTCGCTAAAGCGGACGATTCGGTTTCATTTATTAACGAAACAATTAGTCCGGTAACTTACGAAGCAGTAGGAACAGCGTGTTACGGCGAAACCGTTTCGTTGCCGTAAAATTTTTTAATGCTAAGTTTCTCAATTGTGATTTACAACGATTTCGGGCAAATTCAAAAGCAGGACACGCAAACGCAGCATTGCGAAACGGTTGTTCAAGGGCAAAGCCTACCACTTCGCGATGTTGCGCTGCCGTGTTCAGTTTTGTGAATTTTGAGACAGCTTGAGCATAATTGTAATTAGAGAATTGAACATTTAACCAATAGAAAGAAAATGTTAAAATCAAATCGAATTTTATTTTTTGTTGTGGCGGTATTGAGTGCAGCTATGTTTTTTACTAACGGCTGTGGTAAAGATGTCGGAACTGGCAAGGTTACTGGCGTGGTTACGCTTAATGGGGCACCGTTGCCAAATACCACTTTGAATTTTGCGACCGTTGATGGTCAAGGCTTAAACTCAATGGGCGGTACTGACAGCGATGGAAAATACGTGTTGTATTACGCCGACGGCAAAACCGGCGCAATCCCTGGTAAATATAAAGTAACCGCAACAAACGCACGACCAATGGAAGATATTCCCGAATCAGTGCCAAAAAAATATCTTGACTTTTCAACCACTGATATTGAAGTAGAAGTCAAGGCGGGTAATAACATCATAGACGTAAAATTAACATCAAATTAATTTTGCCGCTATGACAATTAAGAAACCAAAAGGACTTTAAGTAGAATACTAGACTTGTTTAATAACATCCTAAACCATTATATCATAGTTTATACGTAACTATTCAGTTGCCCTGATTTTTTTTGACATTTGTTATTGACATGGTTTTCTGAATTTATTATTCTTTTGTGATGGATCGAGCGGATTTTGGTGATATTTCGGATTCGGAGTTAATTGAGCAATTGTTTGTTGTCATTAATCGGATGGCTTTACGAATTGCGGAGCTTGAGGCACGTCTTGGCATGAATAGTTCTAACAGTTCGGTTCCGCCGTCGTCTGACCCTCATGATAAACCCAAGTCATTGCGTGAACCGAGCGGCAAGAAACCCGGCGGTCAACCTGGTCACAAAGGCAGCGGGTTACAATTGCCGCACGAACCGGATCAAATTATTGTACTCGAACCAGCAACCTGTGCGGGTTGCGGCGCCGATTTGGAAGGTGTTGCCGGAGAAGTTACGGAAACACGTTACAC
>JAIRWK010000180.1 GCA_031268995.1 Planctomycetaceae bacterium | reverse complement strand
TTTCTGCCCGTTCAAATGTTCAAAAAAGACACAGATTTGCCCAAAACCGTTTCAAAATAAAACAATTTGGTCAAATTTTCATTGTTTTTTCTACTCAGACAAAAAACAAAGATTATTTTAGAGTAGCTTCCGTATATTAAGCGATATAGAAAAATGGAAAAAGAATAACCTACCAGAAAATAAAGTACTTAAAAGAATTAAAATACTAAAAACTACAAACACAAAAAAATAAATTTTTGAACGCCCTAGGGTTAGGGGTGGTTTTGGAGAGTCTAGGAGTGGTTTTATACTAGCATACGTCTGGTATCGGGAAGTTTCTCCTAGACACTCACCAATTGACACTTTTTTGTTTTGGGAAAATTATTTTTGGGCGATGCCTTACATGGGATTTACCCGATTGACAAATGATGTTGTCTCTCTTATTATGTTGTCCTTTAAATTGGGTGATCGTAATCTTCGTTTCTTGTCTCTTATACTCATCGCACTATGCAATTCAGTTTTTATTTTTTTTGACAGGATTTGCAGGACAGCAAGATAAACAGGACATAATAAAATCCTGTCTATCCTGTTATCCTGTCTTAAAAAGATGAATTTCATAGCAGCTATGGTATGCTACTTACCAACTGAACAAAACGCATGGAATAACGCCATGCCTTTAATTTAATCATGACAGAACAAACGCCAGCCTCCGCCAGCAACACCACCACGACCGATAATAACCAAACAACAAATACCAACCAACAACACGGATTAGACCGTATGCTTGTTCGTCTTGAGCATCTGGACAAATTGCTCAACCTCGCCGGAGAAGTTATCATCACCAGCTCAACATTGCACGAACTCCAACGAGATATGACCGACGCAGTAACTCACAACCGCCCAATGAGCGAAATCGAATTGCAAATAATAAAATCCGCCGACGAAGCATCTTCACGCATATCCCAAGATTTACACGACCTCGTAATGGCAATCAGAATGGTCGAAATTGGCGAGACATTCAAGTTGTTTCGCAGACCAGTCCGTGATCTTGCGCGGGCGTTGAAGAAAGATATTGAGTTGAAATTTGAGGGCGAGAAAGTTTTGGTGGACAAGGCGTTGGCGGAGCGTTTAGTTGAGCCGCTTTTGCATACATTGCGTAACGCGGCTGATCACGGGTTGGAGTCGCCGATTGAAAGAATACACGCAAACAAAAACGAAAAAGGTATCATTTTGCTCAAAGCCGTCGAACACGAGCACGAAACGGAAATCGTTATTTCAGACGACGGAAGAGGAATCGATGAACCGAAAATTTTTGAACGCGCAAGAAAATTAGGTCTGCTAAAGCACTCCGAACAACAACCTGAACTGTTGCCGATTATCTGCATGTCCGGTTTCTCGACCAAAGAAAAAGCAACCGATACGTCCGGTCGAGGCGTAGGACTCGATCTGGTCAACACAATGGTACAAGAATTTAACGGAACAATCGAAATTGAAAATCGATTCGGCAATGGTTGTACGTTTCGGTTGCATATTCCGCGATTGAAAGCGGTCAATATTATTGATGCGTTGATTGTGCGTTGTTCAAATACTCTTTACGCGCTGTCAATTGATAAGGTAATCAGTTTGCAAGGAATCAAACCCGAAAATATCCAAGCGTCAATGGATCGCGAACGATTTATAAAGTATCTTGGCGAACCGCTTGCGTTATTTGATTTGTCTGAACTTCTAGGCAGCGAGCCGTCGTCTATCGACAATCCCGAAGTTGTTCCGGTTGTGATAATAGAAGGTCGCAAGGACAAGATAGCTTGTGTTGTAACAGAATTTCTTGCGCCGTCGAAGTTGGTCAATGTTCCGCTTGCGACGGAGATGTTTGAGCGAGATTTAACGGGTATTGCCGGCACGTGTATTATCAGCGGCGGTCGTGTGGGAATAACTGTTGATGTGGACATGGTTGTTTCGATGGCAACCGGCGAACCGCTAAAAACAGACGAAGGACACACAAACGCCGCCGATTTTTCCAAACCGCGAAACGACAAAATTGAAAACAATCCCGACAACTCAATCCCAGAATCAACCGCAATGTCTCACTCACAAGAAGAACTCGTCGCAAAATCAAAATTGTCCATCCAACGAGACCGAATCGCAAACCGCATGGAGGAATCAAGCCAAAAAAATCTAACAGATACGGATATTTCGGATTTGTTGACTGAACTTTCACGCGGTTTAATGGAATTGCAAGACGCGCTTCTTTCGCTTGAAAACAACAAAGATCCCGAAATTATGAAAGAAGCGTTCAGACGATTGCACGCGGCAAAAGGTAATTTCACAATGCTTGGAGTTTCTAATTCGGCGAGTTTGACTCATGAGTTGGAAACGCTGTTAGATCATCTGCGCAAGGGCGAAATTGAGATAACGCAAGATTTGATGGATTTGATGTTGGATGGAGCGGCGGAGTTGATCAACGCGACGAATGCGTTGCCCCAAAAAGTATTCGAACCTAACACGAGTTTATTGAGCAGAATTGATCAGGCAATGCGTTTGATTGCCGACACGGTGCCGATAACTGATCTGGACAAAATTTTGGGAACGTCTTTTTCATTGACACCAACAATAGAACTGCAACTGCTAGGCTCGCTTAAACAAAACGGACGCGCTTACGAAACATTCATAAGATTCAATCAAGGACGACAAGCCCCTTTTTTGGTCGCATATTTAACGTTACGAAAATTGTGTTACTACGGAACAATACTTGCAACATTGCCAAGTGTTACCGATATTGAAAACGGATTTTGCAACAACGCGATCAAAATATTATGGGCATCGTCGTTGACCTTACCTGAAATAGACACTGCTGTAAACAAATTAGCCCCATTCTTCAACATCGCCGAACACCGCAGTATCCCAACAACCGTTTTTCGCTACGACAACAACGCCGAAATTTAATCGTGAAAAGTGTACCGGTTTCAGTATAAAAAACCTTCGTGCGACTTCCTCGCCTTTGTGGTAAAAAATATATATAAATAACAAAATGGCGGTTACATTTTGCTGCTTTACTCAAGCTGTTTTAAAATTCCCGAAGCTGCGGTAAACCTACAACGCAGAGCGTTAGGCAAGCGCAACAACGTGAAGCGGTTGTTCAAGGGCGAAGCCTACCGCCCATACCGGCTGCGGTATTCCAAATAGAATAAATTTTTAATGTCATCGAATCAGGTTACGTTTTCTTCTTCACAATCGCGTCGAGAGAGTTGGTCGGGTACAGTTTTTGTTTTCTTATCGACATTTTTTTACGGCGTGTCAAATACGACAATGCGATTGCTTGCCGATCATCAGATTGATTTAGATTGGATTTTGTTTTACAAGGAATTGATCGGTTTCTCAATTTTGTTTCCTTGGATATTTTTCCGTTATTTTCAAGGCAGGTTCAAACGTATTTCTCGCAGGTTGATAATACATATTGTGATTGCGGCGGCGGTTTGTGAGATATTTGGAGCGCATCTTCAAGTGTTAGGTTATGCTTTGATTGGTTTGATTGTTACGGTGCCGTTGATTCAATCTTCGACTCTTATTGGTGTAGCAATATTGGGGCGATATTTTTTGGGCGACATATTATCGCATCGGCGGCGTTTAGCGATTGGCATATTGATTATTGCGGTGGTGTTGATAAGTATCGGCAAGGTCTTGACAGAACAAAACGGTAACAACACGCAATACGCCGGTATTCAAGGCGGCAGTTTTGTATTTATTTTGATTGCGTTGGGTGCGATTGGGGCGGGTATTGCGTATTCGATTTATGTGGTGATGTTGCGTTACACAATGCGAAAATATTGGAACGACGACAACGGAGTACGCCAATCTTTTCAATTCACAAAATGGGCAGGTTTCGACTTGCCGCAGCAAGATATTAACGTTAACCAAAACATTAACGTAAACAATAATCAACCGCATGGAGTATATGCGCCTTTTCCGGTAACGCTTGGGATGACAATTATACTTGGCGTTGGTGTATTAGTTTTTGGGGCGTGTATTTTGGCGAAGGGCGGCGGAGTTGGTTTTTTTAATGCGGTTGATTTTGCATGGTATGTGATACCGATTTCCGGGTTGAGCAATGTAATCGGATTTTTCTGTCAAGTGCAAGGATTGCGAATGACATCAGCGGTACAAGCGTCGTTGATAAGTGTCAGTCAAATGATTTTTTTATCGGTGATAGGTTTTTTTTGTTTTCGGGAGTCAATCAATTTTGTTGTCATGCTAGGTTTAACGTTGACCGCATACGGCGTAATCATCTCCGCCAAACCCGAAATTAACCCATCGCAGAATTAAAACGATTAAACCAGTTTCGGTGCAACGAAAACATAACCTCATTTTCACCTAATTTTTTTGTAACTATTCAGTCGATGGAAGGTTTTCCCTTTTCTTCGTCCCGTTAGGGACGGACTATTGGTAGAAAATATGACGAAACCAAGGGATCGTCCCGTAGGGACGAACTCTTGGTCAAAAAATAAATCGGTAACAAGACCAATAGCCCGTC
>JAIRWK010000171.1 GCA_031268995.1 Planctomycetaceae bacterium | reverse complement strand
CAAGCCTTGCTCACCCGCCTCGGCTTGGCAAAATAAACGACTAACTTTTTTATGCCAATTGAACATGCGTTTGAACGCTTATTTTAAGAGAGCTGATGGGATTTTGCAAAAGTTTAGTTTTAAATGTTTTTTGGAAGTTCCCCAAAGAATACCGGTTATTGGTGTTGGTGATTATAGTTGTTGTGCAAAGTGATTTCGGAGAAGACGGAAGTTTTTTGCGGCTCTTCGTCAACTTGTCCCGGATAACGAATACGTCCGTGATTGGCGGCGATGATCGATTTGATTACACTGCTCTCAATAGTTTTTAATTCGCGCAACGTTAAACCCGAATCGTCAAATTGCCCGTCATCTAATTTCTGTTTTATAATCAAATGCACCTTGTTTTCAACCTTGCCCGGCGTTGCCGTAGTTCCCATGCTTCTGCACGCACTTTCACAAGCATCCGCAATCATCAAAATTGCCGCTTCTTTGGTCTGCGGTTTTGGTCCCGGATAACGAAATGTACTTTCGTCAACTTGTTGCGTAGGTTGGTCGTCTTTATTTTTTGCCCGCCCAAAAAAGAATGATACTAACGACGTTCCATGATGTTGCTCAATCAAATCAATCAACGGCTTCGGTAAACGATGCTGCCGCGCCAAGTCAACACCGTCCTTGACATGCGCAACAACGACAATAGTACTTACCTGAGGTTCAAGTTTGTCGTGTATATTTTCTTTTTCGCCTTGATTTTCTGTGTAATATTCGGGCTTCATTATTTTGCCGATGTCGTGAAAATAAGCCCCAACCCTTGTCAATAATCCTCTTGCCCCAATCGCGTCTGCCGCAGTTTCGGCAATAGTTCCGACTTGCATTGAATGTACGTAAGTTGCTGGAGCAAGACGGTTGAGACTTTGTAAAAGCGGATGCGAAACACTGCTCAAATCAAGCAAACTCATGTCAGTCAAAATCCCAAAATAACCCTCAATAAAAGGTAATAAACCCGTCATCAATACCCCCGCAAGAAACGACCAAACCCAATTCGTCAAAGCATCAAAAAACAAAACTACCGCAAACTCACGCCCCGAAAAAAGCCCAACCGCAATCGTTAAAACAAACGCAACTAACCCCGCATTAAACGAAACTAATAACAACTTGTTACGCGATCTAAGCCGCCCCAGTTGAATCGCCGTCGCAACAGCAACCGAAAAAAGCACAATAAGCGTACCAATTGACCCGCCGCCGCCAAGCGAAATAATCAAAACCATCACAAACGAAAGCACAACCGCTAGCTCCCACGAATACATAACCGAAACCGTCATAACAAAAATTAAAATCGGTAACAACTCCCATTCCGCATTCGTCAACGTGCCGCCATGTAAAAGCCTCGCAATCGCAATCGTTACAGTAACCATCGACATCAAAAGCAAAAATGATTGCGGCGTTTGAGGTCTGCGCCTTTCCCGCTTGCGCAAAAATCCCCAACTCACAACAAACAAAATCATATTCGTAACAACAAGCGAATTAAATCGCACTACTTGCCGAACTCGATTATGTTTTGTCCGAAGCAGCATCGAAGCATCATACTCCGCTCGCAACAACATCAATGAATCCAAATCCAACGTTACTCGCGATTCAACAAGAATCCGCCCCGGCGCATACTCAACATAAATGTCCTTGACCGCCTTGACTTTATTTTTAGTTGCCAAAGCAGTTGCGTTTTTGTCCTCAACCAACGTACTTTTGAGTTGCGGATAAATCCAATTGAAAATATGATTGACAAACACCTCGTCCCGCATCTCGTTCGGCAAATATTTTTGCAACAACTCCCTCAACGAACTACCGTCACTAATCTGCACCTCCCGCAACTTAAACTCGACAGCATACTCTGGCGACTTGTCCTTCGGATAAACAAGAATCTTTTCAACATTGCCCTCATTGGCATTAAAATCAAGAGACGTTATCAAACCATGTATTCCATAATTCGAAAAAACGATTCGCAATTGATCGTTAAGTTGGTCGATCATTTTTTGATCTTTAAATCGGTTGACAAATTTTTCAAACGCTTCTTGCGGATCAATACCTTGCGGCACCTGCTTTTGCCCGCGCGGAATCAAAAACAAATTCCAAATCTCACGCTCTTTGTCCGATAACTTGTCGTAACTGTGAGCATTAACAAACGCACCAATCGTACTCCACGTGTTCTCCCGCAAACTGTTCAACGGCTCAGGATCATTGCGGAAAATATGCACGGCATTCTTTCGCACACGCTCAATTTCATACTCCTTCGCCGACGGACTGTTGACCTTAAACTCTGTATTGCAAACAATTGCACGATGAATAATATCATGCAAACGATAAGTAAACGGCGGATTCCAAGCACCAATAATTGCACTTATCACAATAGAAGCTACGAGCATGATCAAAAGAATCACCCCGTAATGCTCCTGCCGCATACTCATAATCGATTTGACAAAATAACCTTGCGGTGCCATGTGCAAAGCCACCCGCTCACTTCGGGTTTTTCTTTGCGATATTGTCGTGTGGTTACCGGCTTGGATTTGTGTTGTTTGGGTTGGGGTATGATTATCGTTACCATCCTGATTGTCAGACACCAAGACCGTCGTCTGAGCAACTTGTTCCCCATTTGATAATGATGTTTGAGATGAATTTGTCATGACTATACTATTATTATTTGTAACAAAAATATACCGAAACCTGTATGAACGGTAGGCTTCGCACCTAAATAACCGCTTCACGTTATTAAGTTTGCGCGTTCGGCTTCGGGAATTTAAAGTGGCTTGAGTATAATTGTCTATTGATTTTCTGCGATGATTTCATATTTATTTTTTCCAATAAAAATGATCAATACAGGTTTCAAATTTGGACGGTCTTTTAAGTGATGCGATTGAATGTATTCTCGTAATTGTCTCAAACCTTCCTTACGCTTTTCCACAATCTCTGATTTTTTCGCTGATGTTTTGCAATACTTTAACTCAATTATCCACTCGTATTTAATTTCAGGATATTTGGGATTGCGTTGCAGAAAAACGTCTATCCGTCCCGCGTCAACTTCATATTCACTTATCGGAATGTAAACACTCTTCAAAAATAAATACGCAAGTAACATCATCTTGATATATTTTTCGTCAAAATGTTGCAAATCGTAATCGGATAATTTGCTGAAAACATTTTTGGAAACATGATCAATAAAATTATGAATGTTTCCTTCCATCGCAAGAATATTGATAGCTTCCTTCAATTGTCGTTCTTCGACGGTTGTATCGGGTGAAGTTTCTGTAACAAGTTGCCGCATGTATTCCCAATAAACTGTGCGAATAGAAAAATTCGGAATAACTAAACGTAACTCATCAAGATAAAATTCCTTAATCGTAAGATAACCCATATAAAACAACAACGATACAAAATAACTCGACTCCTTGCCAAGCGGTTCTGTTCTGAATTTGGCAAGAATATTTGAAACAATACTGCCTTCCGTCAATATTTTGACCAATATTTCACGATTGCCATTCTTCTGAATAATATAGTTCAAACGGCTAACATCCATTCCTAAATTCGGATCAATCAGCTCTCTAGGCGGTTTGCCCGTGTTTAACACTTGGCTAAAAAGATAAAGGATCATTGATGAGTTATAAACTTTATTTTTACATTCAGCGTTGAACAAATAACCGTTATAGTAATATTCCATGTCAATATTACTAAGCATTTTTGAATCAACACCTGTGCTTAACATGATGGCGTTAACCTCATCAATAGTGAAACCTAACATTTCGTTATATTTCTCGTCAAGCGAATAGTTAGTAACAATATTGTAGCCGCTCGTAAAATCATCAAGCATAACCGGCGAAATGCCAGTAATAAATGTATGATCAACAACCGAAGAATTTGTTGCGATTTTGATTCGCGAGTAAAAGCTACGAACTAATCCGTTACTTTTAACCATTGTCGAGTAAAAATCACTGCCGCCCACTTCGCCTAACTTAATAAGATCAGACGCAAAATGATCATATTCATCAATGATCATAAAAATTTTTAT
>JAIRWK010000133.1 GCA_031268995.1 Planctomycetaceae bacterium | reverse complement strand
CTACACCCAAACCTGTTTAACATTCTGCTGGGAGACGGAAGCGTGCGAAGTATTTCTTATACCGTTAATACCAACCTGTTAGTCCGTCTGGCTTGTGTGAACGACGGCGAAAGTATTTCGTTGCCGTAAAAAATACGTAATAGACGGAACGAAAAATAAAATTTCCGTCTGTTACGTCATTACCAATCATCAACCATCAACTCTTTATACAAAAATGCGTACATTAAAATTTTATTTTTTGGTTTCGGTTTGTGGTCTTTTGTCGGTGTTTACCGGTTGCAGTAACGGCAATATCAAAACAAACGGTTCGGTTTCTTTTTCGGACGGGGCACCGGTTGTTACGGGAATTGTCCGGTTTGAAACTCCGCAAACACAATACACCGCGTTAATTCAATCGGACGGAACGTTCAACATCAACATGGGCAAAGGGTTACCGCCCGGTCTATATCGGGTTTCGGTGATTGATGTTCGTGAAAACGAAATGTTGCTTATCGACGAAAAATATGAAAATCCTGATACGTCAGGACTTACATTCGACGTAAAGCCCTCTGCAAACGAACCGCTGAAAATTACCGTCGAACGATCTAAAACAAACAGATCGCTCCTAAACATGCGAGAAAACACACGGTAAAAAAAGGACAGAAGGGACAGTCATACCGTAGCCAGTAAAGCGATAGGCTTCGACTCTGAACAACGTGAGGCGGTTGTTCGAGGGCGAAGCTCATCGCCTTACCGACTACGGTATAAAATCCAATCCGCGACTACCTTTATGAATCTGCTTTATCTGCGTGCTTATATTTTAAACGGACAAAACATACTCAAGCGGTTTTACGCAAGAGGTTGCTCTGAAGCGAAGCCTAACAGTATATCAATCAACATTGCTGTCGATGTCGGTGTTGATATTGGCTTTGGATTCTTGAGATTTCGTTTCGACTTTTTTGATGGTGTCTTTCTTTTTTTCCACATTACTAATAAAATCCGCCCAATCCTTCGCCTCGTCAAACGACCCCATAAAACTCAATATATTAACCGCCGCAATAATCGCATTGTCGCGTAAATCGTTGTCATCGATGTCATGAATCGTTGACCAAATTTCATCTAACGAAATCCGCGCTTCCACCACAAACCAAACTTGATGCCGTACAAGATTACACAACAACACATCACGCCTCTCCCGAATTTGCCCCCAACTCAAAACCACAAAATCAAAATGCTCCGCCAAACTCGAAACAGAATTTATATTATTGATTTCTGTTTTTCCCGAATTTAAATCATTTGACGCAATATCTTTTTTCGCCGCCAAACCATGCTTCGCAATAATCGGATCAACAGACAAAATCAACTCCTTCAATTGAGCTAACTTTGAAACATCGCCCTTGTCCTTGAACCCAATCAATAACATCGGCAACATGTCGGCAATTCTCAAAATTGCAGTCGCCCTCTCTGCCGGATTTGTAATTTTCGCAATAAAAGGAATAGACGCATCAAAAACTCGATTCGCATCCGCAATAGAACCAATCGCCATGTAAAACCTTGACAAATCAAGCATTGCAGATATTCCATCAATCGGATGAACAATCAAAACCGCTATCTTTTCAGTTTCCGTACAAATCTCTAACGCCCGATTTTTTTGCTTCCGCTCCAAAAACCAACCCGTTATCATTTGCAATGACTTAACTCGCCGCACAATTTCCGCTTTACTATTCCGCACTTTTTCCACCGCCTTGACCAACATGTCAACCGCAATTTGCTCATCCGATTTCTCAAATGCCGCCGTCGCTAATTCAATACTTAACCCCACAAAAAGTATCGGATCATCGATCTTGTCGATAACTTCAACAATTTTACGTAACTCACTCGCCATCGGTTCAGTAACCGAATTCGGTTCTGTCGGCGTTTGAGTTACGGCAACGGATTTCTTGAAATCAGTAACTTGACGATGCGCTATTTCCGATAAACACGTATCTCTAATTGCCGAATTATTTATCTTGTCAACAACATTCTCAGCTTCGCTAATCTGTTTTGCAACAAGTAGTTGCCGAACAAGAATTGAAAATCGTAAATTGTGTTGCTTTTCCGGTTCACGCTCAATTTCTTCAATCTCCTTGACAACATCAATCTCAATCGGTTTCGCCGCAACTTCTCGTTGCACATCCTCAACATAACTATTCAATATTCTTTCAGCGTGTGCTTGGCGTTCCTCTCTTGACGGTTCAGCAGGCGGATACACCCGCTCACAACCCGCAAGAAAAACAAAAAAACAAAAAATTAAAAATATTGATTGATAAATAATTTTTATCATTTTTATAAAAAATTTAAATAAATTTTACCCTTATATCCGGTGCCGCTGCCATCACATCAGTTTTAATAAATTTATTTTCGTTTTGAAATGTTATCAGCATCGGCTAGACAATGATTCGCGTCTTCGTGTTTTCCCAACGCAGTATATGCTTGTGCTTTGTGATAAAGCAGTTCGGGCGGCAAGGAATCGGGCGGATATTGATCTTGTAAATTTTGCAATGTTACAAGTGAATGTTCGGGTTGACCGGCAAGCAGTTGTATTTTCGCAAGGTCTGCAAGTATGTTGCGATTTTGCGGATCAATTGAAATCGCGCGGTAGTAATCGTTTCGCGATTTGATAATTTGCTCGCTGATTTTATTTGGCGGCGGGTTGGTGTGCGGCGGTTGGTTTGGGCGTTCGTGATTGGCAAGTTCAATTGTTGGGGAAGGATTTTTTGATTGTGCGTCCAGTTCTTTTTGTACTTTTATCAAAGTTGCTTTTCCTCGCAATGCCCAACCGCGTGCGTCTTGCGGTGCCAACCTTACAGCTTCGTCGGCTTGAGCATAAGCTCCGTCAATGTCGTCCGACACCAGCAATTTTTCTGCCAACGAAATATTCAAAGCTACGTTATTTTGTCCTCCGTGTTTTTGCGTATATTGCAGTTGTGCGATGGCTTCATTTTTTTTGTCCTGTTGCCAAAGAGATTCGGCGTAACTTCGACGCAATTCAACATCACGCCGATTCAAACGCAGAGCTTCGGAAAGATATTTTTCCGCCGTCTGATTATCGCCGCGCTCAAGTGCTGTATTACCAAGATGCTCAAGCTCAACACTTCGCAACCGACTAGTCGTCAACGGATTAAACGACTGCGGCAACTTGCACCCTGCCGCCAAATTTAACAAAAATAACGACAACAAAATCACAAATTTGCACAACATCAGATTCGATTTTTTACTTTTATTGACCAATTTATAAAACATATATTTACCTTATCCTTCAATGATTTTAATTTCCTCTTCCGATAAATCGTACAATAAATAAACGGCTTGCTCGATTTGTTGGTCGAGGACATTTTTCGTTGTTCAAAAAGGGATTTTGTCTATTTTTTTCATTATTTTATCTGTTTCGTTCAAGACGAAGATGATCTTTTGATAATGTTCAATGTCTTCGTAAGACAACAGACGTTCTTTGCGGTCTTTGAGCCATTTCTGTGCGGGTTGATAGCCACCGATGTAGAATTTCCACACCGTTTCAGGTACATGATCAAAATATTGTGTATCGTTTATCCAGACTTCGTTATTGCGATAATTACCGGATTTTTCGGTAAAGGAATTTTCTACTTTGTTACTTCCCGTTTTTGGGTAATTGGCAAAGTTATTCGGAACGGTAATATTTTCTAATAAATGTAATTTCCGCAACTTTTCCCCGAACGCCGCTAATTTTTCAAATTGTTTTGTGTTTTCGGGATACGGAATACGCGGAAAATCAATTTTCAAAAATTCCTTGTACTTCTCCCGATATGACGGCGAATGTAAAACAGCATAAATGTAATCTAAAATATCAATTGGTGAAAAAGTATTTTTAATGTTTTCTTTCTCTTCTGTATATGTCAAACCGAGACGGGAAGTAATGTTGTTGATAATTGTTTCATTGAAGTTGGGTTGGCGTTGTTCATCGTTCATGAGATTGTTGTCGGGATAAAGATAGAGAGGAAAAACGGTACCACCGCCACGATAAAATATATTTTGGTCAACTAATGAATCAGTTATAAAGATAATATTCCATCCCCCTACTTCACCGACAACTTGCCCTTGTCTGCCAATTATTACTGCATAATTAGTATTCTGTAAATTATCCAATACTTTTTTGTTTAGTCTTGCGATAAAATATTCATTGTAAAAGACTTTTCGGATATCAAAGGGGCGATATAAAATATCTTTAATTTGTTTTTTTACTTCTTGTACATTGGTATTTTTACGGGAAACTAAGGCATTCCATCTATCTTTATCTTTTACAGAAATTGCAAAATGATTACAAACATCTTGAATAGAATTATTTTCATCGAGAAAAAAAGACATTTTATTTATCAATTCTTTTTTGGAATATGAAATAGTTAAGTTATCTCTTTTTGTTATTAATCCCAAAGAATTTACCGGAAACATTTCTTTCACACTAAATCCATTTTTATATTCTTTTTGCAACGAAAAGTCTTTTGTAACAAAAAAATATTGCGGAGCAGTTAATTTCAATTCATTCAGCTTTATAATTTGTAAGTTATTATTCAAAAGAAATTTGTATTTTTCAGAGCGTTTTCCGTATAAATTGCGGTGGAAAACCTTTGCCAATTCGTCCTTCTTTTTTAATCCCGTCTTCACAAAAATATTTATACTGACACCTTGTTGAATATCAAACACATTTTCATCTTTTGAGCCATCAGGTGCTGTTTCTTTTTTCTTTGCATTTCCGTGTAAATCAAGAATATAAATTTTGTCGAAAGTTTGCATCAGATTGTAGCGCATACCGCGAAATGTAGGGTTATCAAGGAAACTGTGATTGTTGATATACGCCAAAATTCCTTCGCCGTTTTTCTCAACAAAGTGTTGTCCAAAACGGATAAATTTTACGTAATCATCGTTGATCCATTTCGGATTTTTTTCTAATAGTTTACCGCCGGTTGGTTCAATTTTATAATCCTGAATAAGTCCTTTAATCCATTCGCCTTTGTTTTGACTTTCTCCGCTGTA
>JAIRWK010000111.1 GCA_031268995.1 Planctomycetaceae bacterium | reverse complement strand
TGACTTCACCGGAACCAATTACAAAACCAGGTAGAGCCGTGAAGTGGGTCGGTTTACCCTTTTACGATGTTGGTTGTTTGGCTTTCGCCTGGATTGTTTTTTTATTCGGCGTTGGCTTGGCTGTTGTGTCATTTTGGTGGTCAGAATGACTAGTTGAACTTGTGACTATATGGTAACCAAAGTAATTATGCCAGGTGTATTACGTTAATTCTTTTGTTTGTTGTAAGATTAACAGTTGAATATGTAATTGTTGAGTATTGGCGTGTTGTGTTTTTATGCCAGTGTTTGCTGGCATAAATCGTTGAATTTGATAAGCCGTCAGTCCTGTGCGCATGATGATTTTGTGTTGCTTAGTTGTTACGTGAACTTTTAGTTTAAGGAGCTAGAGTTATGAAAAAGATTCTCGTTTTGCCAGTTATGCTGGTGTTGGTGTTGTGTATTTATATGGCGGCAGAAAATGATTGTTCAATATGGGAGATAGCCGACAATACAGAAAAAGTAGTTGCCGGAGCAAATTGTTGGCAATTTAGTTTCAATTCCTGTCCAGGCGGAACCACAACATGTGAAAGTATCCCGTGTTCTTCAACTGATGGTGGTGGTTCGTGGACATGTCCATCTTCAGGAAATACGGTTGATAAAAAAAAGATCAACGGATACTTGAACTCACCGACTAAAGCTGAGTCAAATGGGTGGTCTGTATACACACCAGTTTCCGTATATTGTACGTTGCGGTATACCTGTGGAACATGTAGACTTACTTCGGACTCAAAGTACTACTGTGCGAATATTATTTCATCGGGTAACGATGTGGATGCAGCGACTGGTGCTACAAACCTCAATCCGGTCAGTAATTGTAATGTTCAAAGTGCTAACACGTGTAACTAATGACAATGCGACTAGAGATTTGAAAATTTTTTGGAGTTCTGTTTGGGTTTCGGCTTGTTGTTGAAGAATTATAGTTTTACGAAAAAATTGGACAACCCGATGCTTTGCCATCGTTTACTACTGTAGTTACGTTCGTGCCGATTCCACTGATTGAGCCTGATCGACGAAGATCGTTGGCGGTGTGCTCATCACACTTTGGTTTTCCGTTTTGTGTATGGAGATTGACACTGATTTTACAGTACATCAAAACACACGTAAATTGAAATTTAAAGTGCGACGAGTATAGTAATTTGAACGGTATTAATTGTTTTTTTGTGCAGAAATGTGGGCATCCCGCACATACCAGTATCCCATATTCCATGCGGCGGGATGTCTGCACTCGTGTTCCGAAAGAAGTTATTTTATAACCGTTTAGAGTATAATGATTTTTCTGTCGTTCAAGTTCAATTAGCAGTCTTAGCACCTATTGCTTTGTCATACTTTAATTTTTGGTGCCACGAATTTTCAAACGTATATTTTTGCACTTACATAATTATCCACTCCAAGTTTTAGCGATAACGAAACAATAGTGCTTCGTCATACTTCAGTTTTGGGGTGCCATGAATTTTCGGGTATGTATTTTATGTACTTAGGCATCGCTGAGAAATAGATGTACCATTAATAGTCAATACACGTTTGTATTTCAGTGTTTTTCATAAAATTGGGGGAAAAATATTTTCGGGCAGTGCCTTATTTGACCAACCACCCCAATTTAAACGATAACGAAGCACTAATTTTAGTTTTTGTTATGTAGAAAGGTAATCGATAATGACAACCAATACTTGTTTTTTGAATTTAATTTTTTTTCCGTTAATTTTGTTACTGACTCAAGATGTCGTTATTCCATCGCAGCCAGCGGAAAAAGAAAAGAAATTGGCGGAATTGACGTTACGTGGCATGGATGATACAAGAAAGTGCCTGTTGAGCGGGGTTTGTCAAATCACGGGAGAGTCCCGTGAAGGTACTGCCGGGTTAAAAGAGACAAAAGATGATATAACAATCGCATTTGATTTTCATAAAAATAATTACAGGTTTGATCGTGCCCAAAAGTCATATTCACTGCTAACGGGAGATTACTTTTATGAACTTATGAATCCCGGTGATCCTAGTTATACACAGTTTGTTGTTAGAAACTACGCAAATAAAGACTCTGTGAAAGGCAACGCCAAGCCATTTGATATTAGGGCGTTAGGTTTTTTTAATTTTATTGGTCCCTACTGGGAAATTTCGTACCCGACCTATAGTAGTGATATCCTTTTTAACTCTGAGCTACTTACTTACAAGAAAGAACCTAATGGGATCGTGCTATTGGAATACAAATACAAGTTTAGCACGAGAAAATTTTGGATTGATTCCCAGAACGGGTATACACTTGTTCGAGCGGAATACAATTCTATTGATACGATTGAGCTTTCATGGAAAAAATTAAATGGCGTATGGGTTCCGGAGTCTTTTCAATTATTTTCG
This sequence comes from Planctomycetaceae bacterium, assembly GCA_031268995.1. Taxonomy (GTDB): domain Bacteria; phylum Planctomycetota; class Planctomycetia; order Pirellulales; family Thermoguttaceae; genus WRKP01. The sequence goes on along the minus strand of JAIRWK010000111.1, from coordinate 991 downwards.
ACAGAAGGTTATTTTGCCAATTGGAAGATCGATTGGCACTCTGTCAATGTACCCGTTCCTGATGAATATTTCGATCCAGAGAAAATGTCAGAAAAAGTGGCATTTTTTGTTTCAGAGGAGCTTGGTGAGCCAGTATTGTTGGGCAAAAATAATAAAGATATATCCTTGAAAGAAAAAAATAAAATGCAATATTCTCATTATTTTCGTCTTGTTTTAGTAGTAGCGGGACTAATACTGATCGTAGTTTCGCTTTGCAAAAAAGTTTATGATCGTTTGAGGGCAAAATCTCGCAGATGAAATGTATTTTCAGTTTGTCGGTGTTTTTTGTTTTGTTATCGATTTATTCGTTCCTTTTAATTTATTCAGCTTGGAATAATAGTCCGGTAATGAGCGAGGATGCGCATTTGGCAAGCGGTGTAAGTCATCATAAATTTCAACGGTTTGATCTTTACCGTGTGAATCCGCCGCTTGTCAGGTTTTTAGTAGTATTGCCCGCGAAAGGGAAATTAGCATCTCAAGAAAATGTTTGGTGGCGTTACGATACTTCTTCACTCAAACGATCAGAATTTGAGATTGGTATTGATGTTGTACGTTATCGTTCCGATTACAAAACGTTAATTTTTCAGTCGCGTCTGTTGGCAATTTTAATTTTCGGATTAATTGGATTTTTAACATGTTTTTACTTTGCCAAAAATTTTGCGGGACAAATTGTGGCTATTATTGTTCTTGTTTTATATTGTTTTTCGCCGTACATTCTAGGACATGGTTCAACAATAATGCCTGATGCTCATTCTGCGTCTTTTGCGGTTGCTTCGGTTTATTTCTTTTGGAGGTGGCTTAAACGTCCTGAAGCGTTGGCGAGTCTTATTGCTGGAATAGTTCTTGGGCTTGCGGAATTGACGAAGTTTACGTTGATAATTTTTTATCCGTTGTTTGTTGTGATGTGGTTAATTTATCGATTGCCGGAAATTAAAACACTTACAAAAAAAGA
>JAIRWK010000211.1 GCA_031268995.1 Planctomycetaceae bacterium | reverse complement strand
ATTCTCGAAGACGGAACCGCTCGCCTCAACATCACCGGCGCGCCCGACATGAAACCCAAAAGTATTGTCATTCGCGGAAACTTGAAACAGAAAGACGCGAAAACATACCGCTTATTTGTTAGATAAATTTCTGTCTGGTCTTTAAGTTATGGGACAGAAAGGACTCAAGGGGCATTAAGAACATTTTAAATTGTCTTCAATGCCCTGTGTGTTTTTGTGGTTTCGGTTTCGGTATTACATCATTTCGGCGAGAAATTCGTTTTTGAGCAATTGCAATCCTCTTTCGCCTGATGAATCCTCTACTGTGATTGAGATACTTCTTTCGCTTGTGCTAATGACGTTTACATTGATGTTTCCGTCTGCAAGAGTTTTGAACATTCTGTACGCCAATCCGGTGTGCGACCGCAAGCCCGTTCCCCTCACAGTCAATATAGCTATCTCCGAATTATGTTGCGGTTTCGCGCTGCCCCACTCACTTGTCAAATTACCCACAACAGATAACGCTTTAGACAACACACTTCGCGGCACCGTGAAACTAATCATTGCCTTCCCGCCCCGCCCACAACTCTGCACAATCATGTCAACAATAATCCCCGCCGCCGCAATATTCTCAAACATCCACGCCGCAATACCGGGTTTGTCCGGCACCGCCGGTAACGTAATCTGCGATTGTTGCCGGTCAAGACTTATCGACTCAATTATTATGTCCTCCATTCCCGAAATTCTCGCTACATCCAAATCAATTTTGTTTATCGATTGAACGGGCAAATTTTTCGGCTCATTCAATTTAACTGGCGTTTTCTGCAACTCAAACGTAGAATGCACCGCCCGCAACGTTTCCGCCGCATCATCAAGAGATACAAGCGCAGAAATCTTGATCTCGCTTGTTGTTATCATGCTGATATTTATTCCTTTCTCGGAAATTGCGCGGAACATCTTCTCCGCCACTCCGCTTTGCTTCTCCATCCCCAACCCCACAACCGAAACCTTCGCAACCTTCTCCTGATACTCAACCCGCTCAGCACCAACCTCTACCAAAACCAAATTCAAAACGTCAAGTGTTGCTGTTGAATCTGTTGCCGGAACCGTAAACGAAATATCCGTTCGCCCCTCCAAACCGACATTCTGCACAATCATGTCAGTTGCAATCTTTGCTTCGGCAATTCTTGAAAATAACCACATCGCATTTCCGGGTTTGTCCGGCACCCCAACCAAAGTCAATCGCGCCTCATTCTTCGCAACCGCACAACCCGCAACCGGCGCATCACTCTCCGACATGCCAACTATCAACGTACCAACCCCATCCGAAAAACTACTACGCACATGAACCGTAACCCCAAATTTCTTAGCAAACTCAATCGAACGACTATGCATCACCCCAGCACCCAAACTCGCAAGCTCCAACATCTCATCATAACTTATCTGCAACACCTTACGCGCCTCCGGCAAAATTCGCGGATCAGTTGTGTAAACTCCGTCAACATCCGTGTAAATTTCACACTCGTCCGCCCCAAGCACCGCTGCAAGCGCAACCGCCGATGTATCACTCCCGCCACGACCAAGCGTTGTTATGTCGCCATCATCACTTATACCTTGAAATCCGGCAGCAATCACAATCTTGCCCGCATCAAGCGCACGACGCATACTGTCCGTAGAAATCGATTTAATCCGCGCTTTAGTATGCGTGTTGTCCGTCTTAATGCCAATTTGCGCACCCGTCATACTAACCGCTTTATAACCAAGCGACTCCAATGCTATCGCCATCAACGCTATCGTAACTTGCTCGCCCGACGACATCAACATATCCATCTCTCGACTATTAGGATGGTCTGTTATCTCATTAGCAAGCGAAATCAAATGATCAGTCGTTTTGCCCATCGCACTGACCACCACCACCACCTGATTACCACTCCGCGCCGCACGTATCGCCTTACGCGCCGCACCAAGTATCTTCTGCGAATCCGCAACACTCGTACCGCCAAACTTCTGAACTATAAGAGGCATTTTCTAATAAATATTTTGTTAAAGGTTAAATTTCTTTGCAAAAATTTTTTTATCACAGCGTCCAATTTTGTGTGATTAAAGGACAAAGGGAACGAAAAGGACAAAGCAGATTTTGGAAAGCGGGCTTTTACGCTCACGCCTTGCCGAAATTCATAGCGCGAACAGTATATCGTCAAAAAAAATGATTACCACTATCGGATAAAACGATACCGGAAATTTCCAAAAACCTGCCATAAATTAATAGAGCCAGTTGAAATACAATAGAGTTGTTTTACGTTCGGGAACGGGTATAATTCATTTTCCTAAAAATTGAGATCATAAATTTTTGAACAACGAAATCACAAAATTGTAATTGTAAAAAGTGCTTTTTTATCCTCACTATACTCAAGCTGTTTTAAAATTCCCGAAGCTGAACACGCAAGCGTAACAACGAGAAGCGGTTGTTCGAGGGCGAAGCCTACCGCCCATACCGGCATCGGTATACAATAATCATTAAAAAATTATGCGAATAATTTTTGTAACAATAATATTGTTGGTACTTGAACTCACGTTTAGCGGAGTTAGTTTTGCGCAAGTTTCGGATGCGGAGTTGAAACGAGTTGTTTCGCGCGGGCTTGATTGGCTTGCTGCAAATCAAACGCGGCGCGGCAGTTGGGAAGCGTCAAACGGCGCGTATCCGTCGGCAATGACCGGAATGGCAGGAATCGCATTGCTCGCCGAAGGTTCAACAGCAACACAAGGTAAATACTCAGAAAATATCCGCGCCGCCGTAAATTTTCTCGTCAAACAAGCCAGAACAAACGGACTTGTCGGTACCGAAAGCGATGATCGATATACGTATGGACACGGATTCGGGCTTTTGTTCCTCTCGCAAATACTCGGCGAAGAAGAAGATGATAAACAGCGTTTTGAATTAATAGACGTGATGACAAAAGCAGTCAAATTCTGCGGTCAAGCACAAACCAAAGCCGGCGGTTGGGGGTACGTGAGCGCAAAAGACGGCGGCGATTTTGACGAAGGCTCAACAACAATCACACAAGTTCAAGCGTTACGAGGTTGCCGCAATGCCGGAATTATTGTCCCGAAGGAAATTATTGATAAAGCAATCGCCTACATTCACAAATGCTCCATCAAAGAAGGCGCAGACGGAATACAATACAACATTCAAGGTGGCGGCGGACGACCGCCCATCAGTGCCGCCGCAATCGCGTGCTTGTTCAACGCCGGCGAATACGACAATATTTTCGTACCGAATTTGATAAAGTATTGCGATAAAAATCTTGGGGATATTGCGAAAAATAATGATTACGGGCATTGGCATTATGCACATTACTACTTCGCGCAAGTTAAATACAGACAAGGCGGTAAAGAATGGAAAGAATACCGCGATAAAATATTCAAACGAATCGTCAAAGAAGCATCCGAAGACGGCTCTTGGGGACAAGGCTACATCGGAAAAGTTTACACAACCGCAATAAACCTCACCATACTACAACTAGAAAA
>JAIRWK010000207.1 GCA_031268995.1 Planctomycetaceae bacterium | reverse complement strand
TTTTCTAGTTGTAGTATGGTGAGGTTTATTGCGGTTGTGTAAACTTTTCCGATGTAGCCTTGTCCCCAAGAGCCGTCTTCGGATGCTTCTTTGACGATTCGTTTGAATATTTTATCGCGTTATTCTTTCCATTCTTTACCGCCTTGTGTTGTTGAACCTTCGGCGAGCAACGAGCAATGCGATTCCTGCCATTGTCGACTGCCACGCCGCGTTTGATTTGCAGCAAGCCAATCAAGCCCACGTGAAACAACTCGTTTCAACTCCACATCCGAAACTTGCGCAAAACCAACTCCGCTAAAAATAAGTTCTAACAACAAAATTATCGTTACAAAAGCCGGACGTAACTATTCAGTAGCCTAAAAAGATTTATACTAAAGGAGTTAAATCCTATTACCGATTTGTTGTAAATTTAACAATCAAATCCATAATTGCTTAAATATTAGCAGCTTAGGTTTTTGTACCTATATTTATTGACATAAATCACTTAATTTTGACAAATTGTAACTCCTGTACAAATAACGGTTTTATACTGCTGAATAGTTACCTCGCTAGAATTAACCAGACTACCCTTCAATGGACATCCCCCGACTAATGAACCAATGTCTGGTTGGTATGCGTTGAGTGTCAATAATATCTATAGCAAAGAAAAGCAATATCGCTATTTTCTCAATTTTGGACCTGTTGCGATGGCGGGCTATTCGATTTATATTTACCATATTACACCTGAAGAAATTGATTTGATAGAGTCCAGAAAAAAGAATTTGATCGAAAAAAAGGAGTAACCAACCTGCCGACGTGTAGACATATATGACATGTTATGCTATAATGAGGTGGCGTTGGGAGTGAGTGGTTGCCAAAAATGTATCGGGTAGTACGTTTCTTGCGGCAACGGTGAAATTGAAAAATCTGTTTTCCGTATTTCACGGTTGTTGGTTACAGTTTTAGTTTTTTGTTACAAAAAAGTGAAGGGAGGTTACAAATGAGAGACTCGTTTGACTTGCAGACCGCCAAAGAGACTAAGGTTTTGGCAGATATTAAATTGTGTAATGAATATATTATACACAGAGTTGCTTTTACCATTGTGGAGCTTCTTGTGGTCATCATGATAATAGGGATACTGAGTGCGCTTATTCTTGCGGCGGTTCAGTCTGCGCGAGAAGCTGCACGCCGACTTGCTTGCCAAAATAAGATGCGTCAATACGGAATGGCATTTCAAAATCACGCTGGCGTTTACAATGGGCTTCTGCCGGTTTGTTCGGTCGCGGGAACCGCGACTATAACATCAAAAGGTCGCGTTTCTCGCAGTACTTGGGTTACTATGGTCTGGTCTTATCTTGAGCTTGACTCGCTAGCCGCTTCATACACTCATTCCAAAGGATTTATCGGAGCAGACAACAGAGCATCGGTAATAGCCACGCCGACGATTTATTATTGTCCGTCTGCTATTAGACAACATGGTAACCACATGAACACAGGTTCTAAAGTCCATCGTGCTCGAGGTAGTTACGTTGTCAGTGTCGGGCATGGTACAAGATACAGAAGGCGTAGGGGAGCGGACACGGGACCGCCGTACTACCAAATCAAACATCCTACAGATGGATCAATGTGGATGGGTTCAATGTTTACGTACAATGTTGAAATATCTTTGAATGATGTTCAAGATGGTTTATCGAACACGGTAGCTTTGTCAGAGGCGTTGTTAGCGGAAAGAGGAGACGACAGAGTATGGCGAGGTGATGTTCTTAATGATGAGGGGTTGCCGTATTTTTCAACGTATCAACATACCCCCAATTCAACTAAATCCGATTGGCTTAGACCTTACGCTGGTTGGAATGAGATTGCTTGTTCTTCAACGCGCAATGCTCCGTGTGCCAGTGGTCCTGGATACAAGTGGGATGATTGTCAAGCCGCTCGTAGCAGTCATCCTGGCGGTGTTAATGTTGTTATGGGCGACAGTTCCGTAACTTTTATAAGTGACAGTATTGCATGGAAAGAATGGGGTATTCTTTGCTCTGCGTGGAGTCAAGGAAAATCGCCGGTTCCAACTGAACATAAGTAGAATTGGTGTTTTGGCAATATATTATACCGAAGCCGGTATGGGCGACAGGCTTCGCCCTTGAACAACCGCTTCACGTTGTTGCGTTTGTGTGTTCAGCTCCATGAATTTTAAAGTAGCCTGAGTGTATTAAGTGTTGTTCGTGAGTTTTTTTATGTGGTGGAATAGATGCTTGCCGCCAGTATTGTCTCGCGATGAATTTACGAAAATTTTGCAAATGGAACGTAACGAAGATACATTACCAGTTTCGCCTGATATTCAAATTAAGCCCCAATATTCTCGGTGGAGGTTTGGTTTAATGGGTTGGTTTCTCCTTTTTGGTTTGGCAATACTTTGTGTTGGCATTTTCGTTGAAGCCGACGTTTTGGGTAGGCGAACGCTCAATAGAATTTTATACCATCTTGATCCGCGTTGTTGGTCACTTTCACTGATTCCGATTTTGTGGGGGTTGGTTTGCTGGTTTGCTACGGCTTTTGTAAGCTATTTCACGGTCATTCGCAAAAAACGCATTTGGATTCGATTGATAATTGTGTTGGCGGTGTTTTATGGGCTTGCGTTTTTTTCTGGAGGTTGGTCTTTCCAGAAGATTGGTAAGGAAATCTATTTTAGCATATATCTTGCTTACGTTATCGGTCCCACTGCCAATTATATGGCTACTGGAATTTGGAATTGGAAGATGTTTGTCATGCCAGTTTCGGCTCTAGTTATGATTGTGTTTCTTTTATACATTACCGTAAAAAACAGGAGAAAAAAACGTGAAAAATAAGATTACATCACAAGCATCAAAAAACTTATCGGAGAAATCTTTGTGGAAATTTGGCGTAACTACATGGTTATTGGTCGTCGGTATAGTGCTGCTGAATATTGGTTGTTTTTTTAAACTATCCATATTGGATATGTTCTTTAATGGTATACTTAACCTATTTGATCTCCGAACATGGACTTGGTGGTATTTTATTGTTATCATCGCCGTTTTTGCCTGCTCGGTTCGTTGGTATTTACTTTACCAAAAGTACGTTGAAGATGACTTTGATCCAATAAGTTCGGAAGAGGCGAAAAGTTTTTGCTTGCTTAGCGGGATACTAACGCTTCTTGCGATTATTTTTGTTTTTCTGCATCGGTTTTCACTTTTGCAGTATCTTTATCAGCCGCTATACTCATGGTTTGGGTTTGGTATTGTTACGTTTTTTGCGTTTCTGATTTTGATACTACTTCTTGTTATAATTGGTTTGGTAGCGTATTGGGCATGGAGATGGATTGGTATTTTATTGGAGAAATAAAATGATGGCAAAACTTAAAATTATTTCACTAAATGTCGTCATACTGCTCTTCAGTGTCGGCGAATTATTGGCTTCGGAGCAAGCCCCCGTATTGCCACCGAGCGGTAGTTTTTTTGAACTTTTGAGTAAGGCAAAGATTTCAACGGTTTCGGAACATGAAATTGATGAGCTATCAACAGAGGAATCAAAAAAACACACTGACGATGGTTATCTTGCCAATCCCGGAGCGGTGGATTGCTTTGATGCATTAGGCTATCGTTATAAGGGAGGACGCTATAATAACGATTTGATTCGCTTTCGGTTGCGCTGTCCGCTTAAAATAAAGCCCAATAAAAAATATCCGCTCGTTGTTTGGTTTCATGGAAAAGGTGAAAGCGGTAACGATAATGAACGCCAACTTGCGCATATTCATTATGCACTTCCGTCTCTAGTTGGAACGAAAAGCCTTGACTTTTTCATGCTTATCACGCAGTGTCCTCAGGACAATCAATCTTGGCTCAACTCTATTTCTCAAGAAGGTAAAGGTGATTCGCCGTTTACAATAGCAACAGAGATTTTTGAACATATTCTTGAGGAGTATCCGATTGATAGAAAAAGAATTTCAACTTTTGGCATGTGTAGCGGCGGTGCGGCTTCTTGGGCGTTTGCGCGAAAATACCCTGAATTGTGTTCTGCTATTGTGGCTATTTCTACAACACCGCCGCCCGAACTAACTTTCACAGATTTTGCAATTTCCGCTTATCATTGCACGGGGGACGATATCCCAATTCAGCCGATGCGTGATTACGTCGGACAAATCAACCAAAAAGGTGGTAACGCTCGTTTAACGGAACTTGATGTTGAATCACATGATGCATGGACACCGGCATTGTCCCAATATAAAGTGCTCGCTTGGATGATCAGACAAAAGAAGAACTCATTATTCTCACCACCTCCTGGTGAGGTATTGGAACCGTTACTTTGGAGACAAGTATTTTTTTATTATGGTTTGCCGGTTTGTTGTCTGGTCATACTTTTCGTTGTGCGATTATGGAGAGGTAGGGTAGTTTGATTGTTAAAAATAATAGTCGAAAAATTGGGTAAAAAAGATGTTTTGCCATTTGCTTGTTTTTGGTTAGTCTGTATCGGTGTGATTGTTGGGCGGTGTTTTTACGATTTGAAAGTATATTTTTACGGCGACACGCTGGTCTATCGTTTTGTGTCGCAGAGCGGGTATGATTATTTGTTGCATTTACCGGTTGGCTATACTGATTTCGGACGTGCGCGTCCGCTTATGATTTTTTTGCACGGCGCGGGAGAAACGGGTAAGGATGTAGAAGTATTAAAACGTGTTGATCCTGTTCGCTATGCCAAAGGTAAAGTTCCTGTAGAAGATTTTCCGTTCATTGTAATAAGTCCAATGACACCGCAACACGGTTGGCAACCCAGACGTGTTGTACAGTTATTGGACGGTAACTATTCAGTAGCCCAAATAGGACACCCCCTAAAGGGGTTGCGTTTCGTATTTACTTCCCGCCGACTAAAGTCGGCGGTTATTCACGGTCAGCGTCTAAAGGCGTTTACCCAATTCGATCCTTTTTGTGTTCATTTCGCAGACAAACGCCGTTAGGCGTTTCCTGTGAATGACCGCCGGTTTCAACCGGCGGGAGTAGATACAAAAATTATCAACCCCTTTAGGGGATTGTCCAAGAGAACAACGACTGAATAGTTACATTGGACGAAGTATTAGCAGACGGGGGGAAGCGTTGGAATATAGATCGGACGCGGATTTATTTAACAGGAATGAGTATGGGCGGTTTTGGCACATTCAAGACCGCTTGCGAGTTTCCGGATCGTTTCACTGCAATTATCCCAGTAGCAGGCGGTTGTGAAGTTGAAAATGCCGTCAAGTTGAAAAACGTACCGACTTGGGCGTTTCACGGCGATGCTGACAATGTTGTCCGTTATGAATATTCGGCAGACATGATCAAGGCAATGCAAGTCGCTGGTTGCAGAGAAGCAAAATTAACCACGTTACGCGGAGCCGGTCACGGGATAATGAAAAATGTTTACACAAAACCAGAAATTTACCAATGGCTTCTAAACACAAAACCGCAAAAAAATTATTCGCCATAAAAGCTGTGTGGTTTTTCAATTTGTATTAGATATACCGAAGCCGGTATGGGCGGTAGGCTTCGCCCTTGAGCAACCGCTTCACGTTGTTGCGCTTCCGTAATCAGCTTCGGGAATTTTAAAATAACTTGAGTATACAATACACACAAATAGCAATTCGAATTTGCGATTTATACCCAAGCTGCTTTAAATTTCCCGAAGTTGATTACGTAAGCGTAACAACATGAAGCGGTTGTTCATGGGCGGATACTACCGCCCATACCGGTTCCAGTATAACAGTTTTTTATTGGTACTATGAGGTGTTCCAATTCATAAATACTGCTTAAAACGTAATTATTATCGTTGGGAAGTGGAGGGTTATTTCAAACTACTAAAAAGCGGCGGTCATGAGTTGGAGCATTGACAACAAGAGACGGGTGAGCGTATATTGAATCGGTTGCTTGTCGTGTCAATGGTGAGTGCGTTGGTGTGGCGTTTGATGCGGGACAAAAGTGAGGAGAGTGAAAAGTTGAAGAAGGTGTTGGTAAAAATGAGCGGCAAAAGTCAAAGGCGAGGAGTTGAGCCTTCGGCGGGAACATTGTTGTCGGGGTTATTTGTGGTATTAACTGAACTTTTGCAAAATTTTATAATTATTTGTATTAAAATGGGTTATAACAAAATTTATTAACTTTGTTATATTTTGACACAAAAATATTTTTTGTGTCTATGTTATGAAACCCTTGATTTTCCAGCACATCAATTTT
>JAIRWK010000256.1 GCA_031268995.1 Planctomycetaceae bacterium | reverse complement strand
CACCTCCCTTCTTACTTGAAGCATACGGCCATGGTCCCTGGGGGCCGGCGGGGGGGCGGCCGCCGAATATTTAATTTCGGAAACAAAAATTCGAAAGTCGCGAATTTTTGTAACGATAATTCTGTTGGGCTTTCTCCTAAACCTTGTCTTGGTTTTTTGGCTTTTACACTTGTTGAACTTTTGGTTGTGATTGCAATCATTGGGCTTTTGATTGCGTTGCTTTTGCCCGCAGTACAAGCCGCACGTGAAGCAGCTCGGCGAATGCAATGCAGTAACAACATGAGACAAATAGGTCTGGCAGTTCATAACTTCCACGACTCACAAGGTGCATTGCCACCGATTTGCATTTTTGCAAGTCATCCGACAATTCACGTACTATTGCTGCCTTACATGGAAGCACAAAATGCCTACGATCAATGCGTCACGGCAGGACTGTTTAACAAATGCCAAACAGCAAGCGGCGACGACTCCAGTGTCGTCTGGTCAGATCCGTCAGGCGTTCCTGATGATCTCAAGAAAACTTTGGCAATCAGCGTATACCGTTGCCCCTCTTCTCCAAACAACAAACCCGGATACTCAACCGGAATGTCAAATACAGGAGTAGAAGCCGGAGCTGGTCCGAAAACAAGTTACGCAGCTCTTTACGCTAAAAATAATTTTACAAACCATTGGGAACGCTATTATTGCGTTCATCGTTCAGACGGTGATCAACGGAACCAAAACACTTACGTTGGACCGTTTAAGCTTCCTGTACTTAGAATGAATTCCGGTGGCGATATGGGAAACGAACAACATCGCAGACGCATTGTTGATTGGACTTACAATCACACAATGACTGCTTGGTGGTCGGACGGAACAAGTAATCAATTGTGTTTTGCGGAAAAATTTATTCCGGCTTGGGCATTTAACGATAAGGGTTGGCCATCTCAATATTGGGACGGCAACTACACGGACACTTTTCCCAATCAAGGATGCGCTCGTATGGCACGTATCGTTAGTGATTGCCCGGGCTTGTTTGCACAAAGTCCAAACGATCCCGACCGCCCAAGTAAAACGAGCAAAAGTGAACCGACAGACCAAACAGCTGGACAAACTAACGGCGGCAATGAACAATTAGGTTCATGCCACCCCGGTACCGTCAATGCCCTTGTTGGCGATGGTTCCGTACATGCGTTGCCCATTACAATGCGACCACTTACGGCAACTCAGTTGACAATTGTCAATGATGGTAATCCTGCGGTTTTGCCGTAGTGTTTTGTAAGACAGCCGATTATTCAGTGTTGATGTAACCTTGAAGATCGGCTTGTCTTTTTTAACCATGTCAAAAAAATTTTTTAACTTAAAAAATATGATGAGATATTTAACTTTTTCAATATTGTTGTTATTTGTTGTCGGTTGCGGAAATGTTCCGTTGAGCGGGCGAGTAACATTTACGGATAACGGCGATCCGCTTGGGACAGGAACTATTTGTTTTGTCAGCGGAAACCAGCAAGCAACTGGAAAAATTGACGTGAACGGATATTACAAAGTCAATTTCGGCACAAAATCAGGTATCCCAAAAGGAGAATACAAAGTCTGTATTCAAGAAGCTGATCAAGAAGAAGCCGTTCAAATGGGTAAAATTGTTCTGAATCCCGTAACAGGAAAAAACGAGCCGGAAACATTCATCAAACGTACTCCGCTCATCGCAGCAAAATACGCAAATGTTGAAACTTCCGGTTTAGAATTTACCGTTGACGGAAAGAATAAAACGTTTGACATTGCCGTCGATAGACCCGACACATCAACTACCAACTCCACAATTTCCACCGAAGGAGAATAAGAATCCTTCAGAGTAATTTAATGACATTGGAGACAAAAGTATCAGAGATGATGCCCTTTGTCCCCAATGTTCATTCTTCCGTGTTTTTGATCAATAAAGTTTTTTTTTAGAGACAAGTGGGATAAAGAAAATATAAAGGGAACATCCAAAAACCATTTTAAAAATCAGCACGCAGATTTTCTAAAGATAATCGCAGATCAGATTATATTTTCTGATCTTGCGAATGTCTTTCCAAAATCTGCGTCGTCCGCGTGCTGATTTTTTAGAGGCGTGTTGTAACTTGCTGATGGTGGTTTCTGGAAGTTCCCAGAGAGGTAATTTTGTGTTTGGGCGGTTGGTGTTGGTTTTTTGGGGGATGGTTACTATTTTATTTTTTTTCTTGTTTGGCATCTGTGAAGCGGTTGTTTGTGGTTCGTTCTGTTTTTATTAGGGTTGCGATTTCTTCGGCGATATTTTCTATTGGCAAAAATGTTGCCTCCTTGTCCCAACGCCATTTGATTTCAATCTTGCCCTCCGCAAGACCCTTTTCGCCTATAACCACCCTCAACGGAAAACCAATCAAATCAGCATCCTTAAACTTGACACCAGCCCGTTGATCACGATCATCAACAATACAATCAATCCCACTCTCACCCAAATCATCATGCAATTTGTTAGTAAGTTGCATCGTTGCCTCGTCCGATACCTTCATCGGACAAATCACTACCTCAAACGGCGCAAGATTAACGGGCCAAATAATCCCAACACTATCATGCGAACTCTCAATCACTCCAGCAATTATCCTGTTTATTCCAATACCATAACAACCCATTATAATCGTTCTCTGCGACTCGTCAGCAGCAAGAAATTTGGCATTCAATAACTCCGAATACTTCGTCCCCAACTTGAAAACATGACCAACCTCAATCGCATTTCGCACCGACAAAACCGAACTACAACGCGGACATGCATCTCCCGAAACCGCATTGCGAAAATCACCTATCCGCTCCGGCATAAAATCACGCATCGTGTTGACATTCGCAAGATGCTTGTCCGGTCTGTTTGCCCCAACGATTGCATTGTCAATCTCCATCACACACACATCCGCATGAATCGGAACCCTCTCTATCATCCGAATCGGTCCCGCAAAACCCACCGGCGCACCCGTTACCCGCTCAATAACATCCGCCGACGCTAACTCCAACCTTTCAACACCAAGCTGTCGCTTAATTTTATACTCGTTCGCATCATGATCGCCACGAATCAATACCGCAATCGGAACACCATCCGCAACATAAATCAACGTCTTAATCAACCTCGACGACTCAATCTTTAGAAATTTGCAAACCTGATCAACCGTGTGAACTTCAGGAGTATCAAGCTCAACGATCTCCTTCAATTGCACATTCTTTTGAGCATAATCACACGATTGCGAACCAATCTCGGCTTTTTCCATATTTGCAGCGTAACCGCATTGCTCGCAATGAACCACTTCGTCCTCGCCGCTTGACGACAAAGTCATAAACTCATGCGACGCATCACCGCCAATCGGTCCCGACTCCGCCTCAACCGCAATAAACGGCAATCCGCAACGATCAAATATCCTACAATAAGACGCATACATTTTTTGATACGTCTCGTTAAGCGACTCAATATTTTCGTGAAAACTATAAGCATCTTTCATCAAAAACTCACTTGTCCGCAAAATACCGGAACGCGGACGTTCTTCGTTGCGAAATTTCGTTTGAATTTGGTACAGCGTTATTGGCAACTGCCTGTAACTTGAGATGAAACGCGCCGCCAGATCGGTTACTTCTTCTTCGTGTGTTGGGCAAAAGACGATATGTACTTTTCTGTTACCGCGATGCAAATCTGCCTTGATCAGAACACTGCCGAATGCCTCAACACGATTCGTTTGCTCGTAAAGCGAAACAGGACAAATCGCCGACATCAACAATTCATTTGCCCCTGTACGATTCATCTCCTCGCGTACAATTTCCGTCGCCTTGCGAATAGATAACAAACCCAACGGCAAATATGTATATGCCCCAGCCATAACTTGCGCCACAAGTCCCGCGCGAAGCATCAGCACGTGCGAAGGTATTTCCGCACCTTCAGGCGTTTCTTTCATTGTAGGAATTAGAGTCTTCGACCAATACATCGTATTCATATTTTAATTTTAATTTTAATTGTTGTTTATACCGAAGCCAATAGGCGACAGGCTTAGCCCATTAACAATCGCTTCGCGATGCTACACTTGCGTAATCAGCTTTGCGGAATTTTAAAATAGCCTGAACATACTTTAAAATTCATGGAGCTTAACACGGAAGCATAGCATCGTAAAACAGTTGCTTGAGGGCGAAGCCTACCGCTCGTGCTGATAGTTAGTATAGTTACCAATCTTTCCAAACGGGCATGATTCCTGTTTTGGGGATTTCGATTAGGTCGTGGATATATTTTTGTTCTGTTTCGGGCAAGTTTTTTATTGGAACGGATATTTTGTTGAATGATTTGTTTTCAAAGACTGCTTGTTCTTCAAATAAATATAAAAAACGAACTTGTTCTTTCGACACAGACCATTTTTGAAACGGTAACGTAAATCCAAGATGGACATTGCCCACTCCAGCATAAGACGGTATCGGTTTCGACATGATTTTCTTTATCCGCAATTCAATCTCTTCTGATGTCAGCTTTTTTTCGCTATAGTATTTGGAATAAATTACGTTGAGATCACCCTTCCAAAAAGAAGAAAAGCCAACAGG
>JAIRWK010000427.1 GCA_031268995.1 Planctomycetaceae bacterium | reverse complement strand
AATCAAGGAGTTCCGCCGAGTGTTCACCCGATACGACAAACTTGATGATACCTATAACGCTTTTATCGCAATCGCAAACATCGCCGTCTATCTAAAAATTAGCGTCAACACTACCTAATACTTTTATCCCTTTTGTCCTTCATGTCCCTTGTGTCCTTGATCGATCTAAAGATCATACCATCGCAATCACGATATTTTTCTAATAGCGTCGATACAATAATCGATCTCTGATTCGTTATTGAAATAATTTGGGCTGATTCTTACGGTGCCGCCTGATTTTATTGTTCCGATGGTTTGGTGCGGGGCAAATGCACAATGTAACCCGCTGCGTACAGCTATCCCAAATCCGGTATCAAGTATTGCCGCAATTTGATCCGGCGGAATTGAGTCATGTTGAAACGATACTACGCTTCCGCGATTAAATTTTTTTGCCGGACTAATAACGCGGATTCCGTTAATCTCTTGCAATCCATTGACCAAACGACTCACCAACTCCAATTCCTTCGCCGCAATTCTATCAATTCCCGTCTCAAAAATAAACCTCAACCCCGCCGCCAATCCGACAATTCCATGCGTGTTAATTGTGCCGCTCTCCAATTTGTCCGGCAACTTCGCAGGTTGCTCAAACATCTCGTCCGAACTCATCACCCCAACCGCCGCACTCCCCGTGCCGCCCTCAATCAGCGGACGAACTTGAACCCCAGACGCAACATACAAACCGCCCGTGCCTTGCAATCCGAAAAGCGATTTATGCCCCGAAAACGCAAGCAAATCAATACACATCCCTTGAACATCTATCAACTTCACACCAGCAGACTGCGCCGCGTCAACCATAAACAAAACCCCACTCTCACGACAAATCCGACCGATCCCAACAACATCATTTTCCGTACCAAAAACATTCGATACATGATTGCAAATCACAAGCCGCGTGTCAGAACGAATTGCGTTTTTCAATTGTTCTTTGTCCAAACCACTGTCAAGATCAGATTCAATTTTCGTAACACTTATTCCGCATTTCGATAAACTATACAACGGACGAGTTACCGCGTTATGCTCAAACGAACCAAACACAACATTATCATTCGTAGAAAGAATACCTTTGAGAGCAATATTTATTGCTGTTGTTGCGTTGGGCGTGAAGATGATATTTTGCGGCGAAGGCGCGTTGAGCAATCCGGCACAAAGCAAACGCGCGTCATCAATTATTCGTTGCGCTTCAATCGCCGCATAATGCCCAGACCGACCCGCACTGCCGCCGCAATCACGCATAAAACACTCAACCACTCGATAAACCGATTCCGGTTTGGGAAACGATGTCGTCGCGTTGTCAAGATAAACACGATGCAATTTCGTGTCTCGTTTTTTGAGATCGTTCATGGTCGTTTGCCGATAATTTTACACTGATGTTTTTTAAGGATAAGGAATACAAAAGACAAAAGTGGAAAGTTAAATTTTGATCAAAACTATTTCATTATAATGGGGTAGAATGCGGCAATGGTTTCGGTGTTGAAGTTGTGGGTGAGGTAGTTCCAGAGAAGTGTTTGTTGGTTTTTGGTCAAATTCCATTCGCAATCGATTTTTCTCAATATCTCATTTTCATCGCGATACAACGCAGTTAAAGCCCCACGAATAGAAATTTTGAAAATATTCAACGCATCAGGTGTACCGGTTGTTGTCATATTATTTTCGCCGTTGTTGATTACCAATTCCGCAAATGCGTAGGTTCCTTGATCCGGAATCGCCGCAATATTTTTTTTCGCCGACGCAAAACCGTTGCCAACATTGACCTGCCAACCACGACCAGACTCCCACACGGCAACAACACGATCCGAACCAATCACAAAATAACGATTGCGATAACTCAACCTGTCCGGCAAATTTTCAATCTGATGTCCGGCAGTTACGATTGATTGTGTGATTTCCGGTTTTGTGATTTGTTGTGTGGGAGTTTGTGTTGTGGTGGGGCTATTGGTTGGCGGTTCGGGGCGTTTGATTAAAATCGGTTTTTTACATTTTGGACAATTGCGCGTCTGACCTATTATCCCAACCTTAGCATTCAACTTGCTCCCGCAGTTTTCACAAATAATCTGAAATATATCATTTGACATTTTTTGTTCTCCAGTTCACAGAAACCACTCCAATATTCACAGCAATCGAAGCCAATGAATTGCGTTAGAGCGAGTTTCTAAAATCTTAACCAATGAGCGATGAACAAAGGGAATTTTCAAATAGCTTGGGTATAATGAGGTTTGCGTGTGGGGGACATCATTGGCTACTGAGGTTGTTTTGTTAAAAAAATTAGGTGAAAATGAGGTTTTGGGAAGTTCACTGATGTCAATACAATGCGTATTTATACCGTAGCCTGTAAGTCGATAGGCTTCGCCCTACCGGCTACAGTATAAAGGCGCGGTGAAAAAAACAGTTATGGTCTTTCTGGGTGAAGAAAAATATCCGACCGTCTATTTCAAATGTTGCAACTCGCAAAAAGTAGCCTTGGGGAATCTCCATAGAAATAAGATTGTACGCGAAGAATTCAATTTTTAAACAGCAGCGCGCAAAAAAAAGTCCGGGCGACAAAACGGAAAATCATCGCACCGGACCCATCCCCCCCGGGAAAACCAACAAAAAGTCAAACATTCCTGTTCCCGCGCCTCAACGTGAAAAAAACGAAACAAAAAACACGATCAACAACGGGAACGCACAACAAGACTCGAAAAAAACATATATACCATATATGGTATAGGCTATAGCCGCTTTGCGTTGTTACATTTGAGCCAACGCTCCACGTAGCAGGTTTACCTGCATAATCCAGAATCGAAGGCTACTTTAGCATGTCCCCCAACTCCTTCTCGTCGAAAATCAAAAGTCAAAATTCACCGACAGTATAGGGTATCGGACAGTTCCTAATGGGACTTGCATTATTTTTGAAAAAATTTTTTGGTAATAAAAATACAGCATTATTGAGCAATTTTGAAGCCGGTTTAGAGCCAGCACAAATTTCCGCAATTACGGATTGAGCGATTGAGCGACATCCGTTCTGTACGCAACCACCGCCGGTAAATACCCAACTAACGACGCAAGCACCACCAACCCCGGAATAAGCACTAACTCGGCAAGTTGAAAACGCAACGGATTCACAACAACCATCACAGCACTCGAAATAATCGGTCCCAAAACAGCTATCAAACTATGACCAATCACAACACCAATCAGACCGCCACAAAGCGAAAGTAATATCGACTCAAATAATATCACTAACATAACCGTACCGCGTTTTGCGCCGAGCGCACGCATTATTGCGATTTCTTGTCGTCTTTCGTTCATTGAGTTGTAGATACTTACCATCATCCCTATTCCCGCAACAATCACCACCAACACCGAAAATATCACCAAAACAATCTGAACACGACCAACAATCAACTCAAAAAGCCGCGAAATCTCACGAGTCGGCGACGCAACTTGAACCGATAAATCTTGTATCAACCTGCCCTCAAGCGCAGCCGTCCACGTATTCATTTGCTCGCCGCCGCTCAAACCCTCGCTAATCTCCAACACAACTTCGCCCATTTCGTTCGTCGTAGTTGTGCCTTTGAGCTCTTGTTTTTTCACCAACACCAGAATTGCCGAAATACGCCGTTGATCTATTCGTTGTTGAGTCTGTGATTTTGTGTTTGGAGTATTTTTTGTGGTGTTGTTTGAAATTGATTTATCGTTTTCTTTGGCGGGCAAATTATTATTGTTGTCCGAATCCGAAACTAGCCCCTTGTCTTCGGAACTACGCAACAAATATCTGTCAACAGACGATTGCGGGAAATGCTCAATCATCACAAAAAAACCTTCCAAATTCACAAAAACCGCTTGATCGTTTGGCGTTCCGGTCGGGTCAAGAATACCGGCAACCGTAAATTGCGCCGGTTCAGGATAATTGTCAGAAGCAATGATCGCGTTTGAGGTCGCTTTGAAGTTGTCGCCGATTTTGAGTTTCGTCAATTTTGCGGCGGTGTACCCAAGCACCGCGTCAAATCGGATTCCGGGTTTAAGATTGTCCCCATTGTAAAACGTGTAAGGTCTGTCATTCAAATAACGCAACTTCGTAAAAAAATCAGGTGTAGTTGCAATAATCTGCAACCCGCGCAATTCCTTCAAACGCTCACCAATCGCCATCGGAATCGCGACCTCAACATACGCCGAATATCTGCCCGTATCAATTTGTTTGAAGTAGTTGTACGGGATTGTGTCGCTGAGTTGGTTTGAATAAAAAACCGCGCCAAGAACCGTGTCAAGCGCAGAACCCTTTGGCGGTCCCACAACCAAATCATAACCTTGCGCACTGCGTTTAAACGTCTGATCCAAAACGCCATAAATCACTATCACCGCAACCACCAACGCCACCCCAAGACCCATCGAAAACGCCGTCAAACCCGAAGCTAACGAACGGTGTTGAATACTACGCCATGCTATTTTCCAAAGAGACATTTTATTGTTTTATTTTGAGATTGTGATCTGTTGAGTTGAAAAAAACTATACCGAAATCAATACAAACGATTTTTCGTTACGAAATACACCTCACGAAAACCGCGATCAATATACCTGTGCTTCTTTTGTTTACAATACCCCCCTGCAGGGGAATTTTTGTACGATTTTTTAAGGGACTTTGAGGGACAAAGTGGTTTTATGCCAGCACGCATCCGGTAAGTTGGGAAGTTTTTACTAGGCACTCATAACTTCGTCTGGCATTTTATCCTGATTATTCTGATTATCTTGTTTGTAACAAAAAGAGGTGTTTTGCAGATTATTTGTTCTTTTTGGAATTTTTTTCTAATGTACGTGGATTTTTTTTTCGATGGTAATGTAGGATATAGGAATTTTTCCCTTTGTACCGGCTGTGGCGGCATGATTTACTGTTTTGTCGTGCTTGGCTTTTGGATTTTAGGTTATATTGGTAGGAAACTAACACTTTTGACACATTTGATTTTAGGATTGCCGCAAGAGGTTGCGGTGTTTCCGAAAGGAGATTTAGCTTGAGACAGAATACTACATCAAAAAGGACGTTGGGCGTAGGCATAGTTACCATTTTGGGTTTTGCTGTAATGGTTACCTGCGTCATTTTGTCGGACAATGTTTTTGCGCAATTTGCGGTCAATCCATCCACTCCCAACCGTGCGAATATTTCGCCAAATCCGCAATACAACAATAACAGTAACAATAATACGAGTTATGCCGTGACTCCATTTGCCGCATCTGTTCCCGTCGCTCCGGTTCCGGCAAATCCAGCCAACAACAATCCGACCTATTCACCACAACCCGCTTACGTTCACGGCAACAGCAATAATATTGCACCCAATAATATTTCGCCCAATGTTACGTCCAACACTTCGCCGGTTTCCGCGTCTCATTACAATCTCAACGGATCGAATCCAGCTCCAAGATCAGCACCAGTTCCGGTAACCAATCCGTATTCTACGCTTGCCGTTTCGGCAACTTCGCCAATGTCCGCCGAACAAGCACACGCAATAATTACGCAAAAACTTTATACTGCCAGATGTTTAGTTGCCTCGCGTGATTTTATCCAAGCCGAACGGATTGCGAATGAAGTGCGAGGGTTGAATTTGCAATATCAGCCGACGGACGATAGACCAGAAGCAATCATAGGACTTATTAGACAACAAAATTCTCTCGACGAATTTTATAAGGCTAACGGGTCAACCGAACAGTTCAGACGTAATTACGCGATTTTTCTATTGTCGCAGGCAAATTATCTTTTGAATTATGGTGATATTGAGTTAGCAACGAAATTGAACAACGTAGCGATTGCGCAAAGCGTTCTCTACAACGAATCGGACAACAAAAACGGTCTCACACCGCAAGCTGTTGACAGGCGTATTGCCGACATCAAAAATTACCGTGTCGCTGTTGCCGCGCAAAATAATCCCGCCGCAAACAAATACCCAACACCAACAAATCAACCGCTCTCCATCACAACACAACGTCAACTCACCGATGCCATCGCAATTATGAGAAGCGCACGCGAAGCCGTCGATTCCGGTAATCTCGAACGCGCAAGAAATCTTTGTGCCAGCATCCAGAACATGCAATTGCCGGATTCTTTGTTTCCGCCCAACAGCGATACGCCTACGAAATTACTTGGCGAAATCGCCGTTCGCTCGCAATCCGTTCGTCAACCCGCCGTTTATCCGACGACTAGTTTGAACGCCGCGTCGAATCATAATGTAAATCATAACATGGCGGGCAATGTTGCGAATGTTCCTGTTGCAAATGTAGCGAACATCATTAACACGCCGGCATCTTATCCGCAAGATAATCAAAACGGACTTTCAAACGCCGTTTACAACGAAAATTCAGATACCACTCACACACGGCATGCTACGAGTTTACCGGACACTTCGGATTTTGTTAATCATGCGAGACGGACAAAGGAGTTGGCAATGCAACAGCTTAGCATGGAAGTTATCAGAATGATCTCCGATGCAAAACGGCTGACAAATGAAAACCGCCACAACGAAGCTGTAGAATTGCTAAACAAAGCAAGAACGCGAATTGACGACGCGCAAATTGACGACGCAACAAAAGCCGCGTTTTATAAAAACATTGAAGACTCATTGCAAACAACCAATAAACATGTTGAGCAAAACAGATCGAGAATTGAACTTGACGACAGAAATCAGGAAGTTTGGAATAAATTGCGAAATGAGAGCGAAGTTACTCGAAGCAGAGAAGAACAAATTAAAACTTATGTAGAAGAAGTGTCGAGGTTGAATTCGGAACAGGAATACGATCAAGCAATTTTGATCGCAAAAAAAGCCCGCGATTTCGCACCCAATGAACTGGTTACACAATTACTATTGCAACATACACAAATGCTCGCAAATGTCAGACGAAGCGAAATAAATATTGCCGCAAAACAAGAAACTGTTCTTAGGACGTTGCATGGTGTTGATGAAACTGCTATTGTTGAATCGAGTATTTTTGACCGCGATATTGCGTACTCATCTAATTGGGGTACTATCCGGCAACGAAAATCCGCAAGCGATTTGTTGTATGATCGACCTGAAAGTGAGAAGCAAATAATAAGAAAACTTGAGACTCCGATTTCGTTTAGTACGGATCGTCCGATTGCGTTTAGGGAGTTTATTGATTTGCTTCGTGCGCAGACGGGTTTGAATATTGATGTCGATTGGCGTGAGTTGCAGGAGGCTTATGTTACGTCGGACACGCCGGTTTCGCTTAGGTTATCGAGTGAGATAAAGTTGAAGAATGTGTTGAATCAGATTCTTGGGCAATGGGGATTAGCGTATGTTGTCAAGAATGAGATGTTGAATATAACAAGCGCAAATAAAACTAGAGGTCAACTTGCAACTAAGACTTATTACGTTGGTGATTTGATCATGCCGATTCGTGATTTTGACGGAAGCTCGCCGCATGACATGTGGAACTCAATTGAAAGATCAATGAATCAATACAGACCAAACAATCCGCAAAATTACCGAGACTTGCAAAACAATAAATGGAATCCAGCAATTCCTTTCCCCGTAAATAACGTGCCGGTAAGCTACCAAAACAACAACAGCTACGCGGCGAATCAAAGACATCTTTCACCGTCAATGATCAACGCACAAATAAATACCGGTTTGTCGAGCGGAAACGGAGGCAGTGTTACGGGAAATAATTTCACAGGTTCTCCAAGCGATGTTGGTTTTCAAGATGGATCGGCTGGCGGAAGCGGTGCGAATTATCAGATGATTATTGATTTGATTCAAGCTGCTACGTCGTGGAAAGACAGCGAGGAAGGTTCAAGTATTACGGAGTTTGATCCAAGTTTGAGTATTGTTGTCAAGCAGACGGAGCAGGTTCACGCGGAGATTGCTGATTTGCTTGCCCAATTACGTAAATTGAGTGATTTACAAATTGCGGTTGAGGTGCGGTATATTACAATCAGCGATGATTATTACGAAAAAATGGGCGTTGACTTCCAAGCAAAAATACGTAACGACGGCGCGTCGGACAAAATTGTAACTTATGCTAGTAGCGGCTCCGACTCCTCAACAGACAGCGATTCAAGCAGCAGTAGTTCAGCAACCGGTATTGCAAAAGGAAACAACGTTACAGTAGGTTTGCAAGGACCGAGTCAATTCCAATTTGATTTGTCAATTCCGATTTCGCAAAACACGTATGGTCTTGCTGATCCGATGTATGGCGGTTTCAATCCTGATTCGGGGTTACGGATGGGGTTTGCTCTTTTGAGTGATATTGAGGCGTATTTCTTCATCAACGCGACACAAGGCGATTCGCGAAGCAACGTTTTGCAAGCACCGAAGGTAATGATTTTCAAC
This sequence comes from Planctomycetaceae bacterium, assembly GCA_031268995.1. Lineage (GTDB taxonomy): Bacteria > Planctomycetota > Planctomycetia > Pirellulales > Thermoguttaceae > WRKP01. Next base: position 1,225 of record JAIRWK010000427.1, on the reverse strand, counting down.
GGTCAAATGGGTTCTGTGGTTGACAGTACGCAATCTCCGTTTGTTACGAGTGTTGTTCCGGTGGTTGGTGATTTTGCGATTGGTTATCAGCCGATTATTGCGGTGTTGAATGACGGGCAAGTTATGAATGTACGCGGAACGGTTTCGCCGAACCGTCAATATGTACGTTTGACGTTGGAGCCAAGATTTAACACAATAACGAAGGTTTCAACTTTCAGATACGTTGGCGATGAAAATGCAACCGACACAACCACATCATCAGGCAACTCCGAAGCCTCCGACGGCACCGCCAGCGCAGACGAAAGACGCGGAACAACAAAAACAACCGCACGCTCCGCATCTGGTGTTACAATTCAACAACCAATCATGGCATCATTCTCCGTGCAAACAACTGTAAGCGTACCTGACGGCGGTACAATTTTGATGGGCGGAATAAAGAGGTTGCGTGAAGGCAGAATTGAGGCAGGCACACCGATTTTGGACAAGATACCTTTCCTAAACCGTCTATTTATGAACACCGCCATCGGACGCGATACCTCAAGTATCCTAATGGTCGTTACCCCAAGAATCATCATCCAAGAAGAAGAGGAAGAACAACTAACCGGAATTAGACCGTAAAGAATTTTCCAATTAAAAAATCATCAACACGCAGATAACGCAAGTTATACAGATGGTCATGGATCAGGTTTTATACTGAAGCTGTTTTAAATGAACACACAAGCGCAACAACGTGAAGCGGTTGTTCAAGGGCGGAGATTATAGCCCTATCGGCTACGGTATATTCTCTGATCTTGCGAATATCTCCTTCAAATCTGCGTAGTCTGCGTGCTACCTTTTATTATCCGAGAAATCCAAATTAGAAACCTGCATAAATTTACCTTTTTGGTAAATTTGTGCGGGTTTATTTTTTTGCCTTATTGGGTGTGGGGTTTGATAGTATTTGAGATTGCGGTTATACTTTTGCAGGAGTTTTTTTACCGCAAAGGCGACAAAGTCGCACAAAGGTTTTTTAAAAATATCCTTATTCGCCTTCTCCTCGCCTTTGCGGTGTTCAAAATTGACGGAAGCGTAACGTGCGGTATTAAGTAACTCATGTTACGCATAAGTAACCAACGCATATACCGAAGCCGGTATTGGCGGTAGGCTTCGCCCTCGAACAACCGCTTCACGTTGTTATCAGCTTCAGGAATTTCAAAACAGCTTGAGTATAATGAGCAATTCAACC
>JAIRWK010000367.1 GCA_031268995.1 Planctomycetaceae bacterium | reverse complement strand
TTATCTTTGTCCTCAATGTTCTCAATATCTATTGTGCATTTCTATCACTCAAGTATAATCGCCAATTGGAAATGAAATTAGTTTGATCATTACATTGGAAAATACTAATGAGTGATTGCCCTCATATTCATGAACTTCCAAATTATGCTCCAACTGTTTTAAAACTCCTGAAGCTGCGATAAACATACAACGTAAAGCAGCTGTTCAAGGGCGAAGCCTCAACCGTACCAGATGCGGTAGATGTTGCATTGTTTGTACTGCAAGTTTACAATGGGGTCGGAATCGTTTTATACTGAAGCTACTTTAAAATTCCTACAGTTGCGGTAAACCTGCAACGCAGAGCGTTAGGCAATCGCAACAACGTGAAGCGGTTGTTCAAGGGCGAAGCCTGTCGCCCTACCGGCTACGGTATAAGATTTCAGCAGTTGAACACACGAACATAATAACGCGAAGCGGTTGTTTAGTTACAAAGCCTACCATCAATAGTGGCTAGGGTTTGCATTATTGAGAATGTAAAATATGTCAGCGGATAAATTATTCACGATCAAAGAAGCCAGCGAATGGGCAACACGGCATATTGGAAAAGATGTAACCGTTTCCAATATTTCCTACCTCATCCAGTACGGACGAATCAAAAAATTTGACAGGTACGGATCAACTCAGGTCTCACAAAACGATTTGTTGCAATACTACGAATCCTATAACGGATCAAGAGAAATCAATTACAAAGAACGAATCAGCGAGGATTTGAATTGGGCGTTATCATTTGAACAGTACAAAGAAGCCGAAACAACAAAACACGTTCACCGTTTACACCCCTACAAAGGAAAATTCATACCGCAACTTGTCGAGTATTTTCTTGACGAACACGCGGATCGTTTCAAAAAAGAAACGTATTTTAGCGCGGGTGACATTGTGCTTGATCCGTTTTCCGGCAGTGGTACAACAATGGTTCAAGCGAGTGAATTGGGAATCCATGCGTTGGGGATAGATATTTCGGCGTTTAATAGTTTGATTGGCAATTGTAAAGTAATTCAACATGATATTGTTAACTTGCAGAGTGAAATTTATCGTATCACAAACGCATTGACAAATTTTATTTACAGCACAAATATTGCTCAATTTGAAGCCGAATTAACAAAAGAACTGTATGAATTTAACAATCATTATTTTCCTGTTCCCGATTACAAATACCAGTTGCGAAATAAACAAATTAACGAAGAACAATATGGGAACGAAAAAGAAAAACTTTTTATGCCAATCTATAAACGGCTGGTTAAAAAATATGATGTTAGACTCCTTCAAAATCAAAATGAAACGTTTCTTGATAAATGGTTTTTACAACATATTCGCAACGAAATTGATTGTGTATTTACCGAAGTGAAAAAAAATTAAAGATGTCAATACGAAAAAAATTATCAGTATAATTTTGAGCCGAACAATCCGAAGCTGTCGGGCAACAACCCACGCGGATTTGGCGACATTGCTAAAACCTGTAACGGAAACTTATTATTGCAGTAAACACGGTAAAATGTGCAAACCGTTGTTTTCGATACTGAAATGGTGGAAAACATACGCCAAAGATACAGTTGAGCGACTTTGTCAATTTGATCGTTTGCGGACAAATACTTTTCATGTTTGTCTCACAGGCGACAGCCGTAACATCGATATTTTTGAACAATTAAAAAAAGTGCATCCGCAATTCGGTGATTTTATTAAAAAACAAAAAATTCAAGGAATTTTCTCATCGCCGCCTTATGTTGGGTTGATTGATTACCACGAACAACACGCTTACGCTTATGACTTGTTCGGTTTCGATCGCAATGACGATCTCGAAATCGGTTCAATGTTCAAAGGTCAAGGACGTGAAGCGAAACAGAATTATATTCAAGGAATTACGGACGTTTTGAATAACTGTAAAAAATATTTTGCAGAAGATTACAGTGTATTTCTTGTCGCCAATGACAAATACAACATGTATCCGACAATTGCAGAAATGTCCAAAATGAAAATTGCCAATCAATTCCGCAGACCCGTACTAAACCGAAGTGAAAAAGATACAACCGCATACTCGGAAACTATTTTTCATCTAAAAGAAAGATAAACATAAAATGGTTCTCAATAAAGAACAAAAAAACGAGACACAAGAAGTCATCAAAAATGACATACCGGCTTAGGTATGGCGAACTCCCTCTTGAATCTATTCTGAAATTCCGTTATCATTTTCGCTGTTTTTGTTCAGTTTTCTATCATGTCTTTTATTTTTAAGTTGTTATGAAGGAAAAAATTATATTGTTGTATGTATTGTTGTCGTCTGTGGTTTGGAAGGGAATGTTTAATAGCGTTGGGGGGAAGAGGTTTTCTGTTGATTATTTTTGGTTTGATTTTTTTGTGGGTGAAGGCAAATTGGTTTTGGCGTTTGTGCTTTTTGGTGTTGTGCCGATATTGATTGTCAAGTTTGTATTTCGTGAGAAGTTGTCGGATTATGGAGTCAGGGTTGGTGAGGTTGTGCGGACGGTTCGGTCGTTTTGTATTGCGTTTCCGTTGGTGGTTGTTATTGCATTAATTTCGGGCGGTAGTGGTTTGTTTTGTGAGGTTTATCCGTTCAATGTTGGGTTGCGACGCGGCAATTTGTCGGGCGGATTGGGTTATGAAGTTTTTTTGGTTCATGCGGTTTTGTATGCAGGTTATTATTGGGGTTGGGAGTTTATGTTTCGAGGGTTTATGCAACATGGATTGTCTGAAAAATGCGGAATCGGAGTTGCAATATTTGTTCAAACAATTCCGTCGGTGATGTTACATTTCGGTCATCCGTCGGGTGAAGTTTTTGGCGCAATTTGTGCCGGTCTGGTGTGGGGCTATTTGGCGTACCGTTCCCGTTCCCTACTCTCTGGATTCGCACAACATACAACTCTAGGTGTTGTCCTAGACTGGAAATTGATATACGGATAAATCGAATACGCCAAAATTTCTAAAATTAGCACGCAGACGACGCAGATTGGGAAAGATATACTGAAGCTGTTTTAAAATTCCTGAAGCTGAACACGCAAACGCAACAACGTGAAGCGGTTGTTCAAGGGCGAAGCCTATTGCCTTACCGGCTACGGTATATTCGCAAGATTAGAAAATAAACTGGTATGCTTTGCCATTGATGTTCTTTTTGTGCTTGTCCCTTATTGTCTTTCATGCTGCTGAAGTATATACTGGCTCACGTTACACATCCATGAGTAGTAAGTACCGCGAAGGCGAAAAAGGATATTTTTAAAACCTTCGTGCGATTTTGCCGCTTTTGTGGCGAAAAATTTTCAAAATCGAATTCAACTTTAAAAACAAAAAATATTTTATATGTCCGCAGATAATAAAACTCATAGTTCGGAAAACCAAAATAGTAATGTTGCCAATACCGGTGTACCTTTAGTTTCGCAATTTTTATGGTTTTTTGGTTCGTTGACGTTGGGAATAATTTTGATGGTAATTTTGGCAGTGTTATTGGCGTGGGGTACGTTTATTGAATCCGCTTATGGACGCAGAGTTGCAACATTTGCCCTTTATGGCAGCAATTGGTTTGCGATGATTCTTTTGGTTTTTAGTCTCAATATATTTTGTGCAATGTTGAAGCGGTTGTTGTCTGGGCGTTTTAATTTACCTTTTTTGATTTCGCATTGTGGAATTTTGGTTATATTGGCGGGTGCGGCGATTACGTGGATTTGGGGCGAAGATGCACAAATAACTATTCCTGAAGGTGTCGCAAGTGAATATGCTGTCAAAACCGATAACCAACAATTCACTTTGGAAAATATCATTCTTGATTCGTCCCGTGCCAATAATTCTAACGTTTCTGTAACCGTACCTTTCGAGCCGGGACCTTTTAATTGGGACGAATACAAACTAGACGGGCAAATTGATCATGAAGTTCAAAGTTATCGGGACACGTTGTGGCTTGCGCTTCGTTTTGGTCGGCGTGATACTGGCAAATTATTTTTGCCGAGTGAATTAAGCGGAGTGGATATTGAGGTGCTTGATTTTTATGCTAGTTCGAGTTTGCGGCGAGTTGTGCCGATGAAGTTGAATTTGTTGTGGAAGAAGATTCGGCGTGAGGTTTCGGATTTAGGCGAAGTTAGCGAGTTTGCCCGCAATTGGGAAACGATAGAATTATCCGTGCCGGAGAATGTGGATTATGCGCCGATGGAAATTAGAGGACAATATGTTGACATGTCCGGCGGCGAGCGTGTGGGATTTTATGTAACAACTTCAATGGCGGAATTAGCGGCGTTCAAAATAGGTCAACCTGATAAAAGTAAAGATTTCGGAAATTGGGGGCAATTGGTTTTTTATTGTGAGGGCAAGAATCATTACATAAATGTTGATAAACTGATGCAGGCAACAGACGGCGGCAAGAAGTATCAAATTGAGGGTACAAATTTTGGGATTGAGGATGTGCGGTTTGTGGCGCGGGGGTTAATTTTGAGGTTTTCGGTTGTTTCGGCTTCGGGTGAGAGGCGTGTTGTGGTGGTTGATGCGGACAATCCGGAGGTGAATATTCATGCGCCGGCGTTTGGTGTATTTGTGTCGTATTGGGTTGATCCGGTGTTGATGGCGAGGCACAATTCGGAGTATGTTGAGGGCGGTGTGTTGAAGCAACTTGCCCTGCCGCGAATCGAATTTATGCAAGCTCCCGACAAACAACTTTACTACAGATTTTGGAATGGTCGCGAGGTAATGTTGGTCGGGGCGGTGCCTGATCCGGCGAAAATGAATCCGGCGGGATCGAAGCCGATGTTCACTCTTGCGGCGGGAACAGAGCAGGAGGTTGAAATTCGTTTGGAGTGGTTTGAGCCACATGATTTACCCGGCTGGAGGATTGTGCAGCAACGGGTCGGGCGGTCAATGAATGGAACGCAACGTGTTTTATTAAAGGTTACAGTTGACGGAGTTGCGGACACGTTTTGGTTGCGGGCAACTGCGCCGTTGTTGGGACCGGCGCAACCGGAACGCGATCAAGTTAGGTTTATTTGCGGCAAGGGTCGGGCGGTGAGTGTGGTGTGGAATTATGCAACGGTGGATTTAGGTTTTGGGATTTTTTTGAAAAAGTTTGTCAAAAGAACTGAACCCGGTACGCGGATGGCTTCTCATTACGCAAGCCAAGTTGATTTCGTAAAAATGAAAAAGAAAAACGGGAAAAGTCAAGGAATAACGCAATCGCGGGAAGAGTTTGATGTCCTCAGCGGCAACGTAACTATTTCAATGAATCAACCTGCGGTTTTTACGGGCAACGGGCGAAGATACAGAATTTACCAATCTGAATTTAGCGGACCTTTTCATCCGGGCGATTATAGATTTCATGATTTCTATGACGGCAAAATTTTCGAGTGGGAAACGAAACCGAGAGACAGACTATATTTAAGCACGTTATCGATCAATGTTGATCCGGGTAGGGGGTTGAAGTATTTGGGTAGTTTTATGTTATTGTTTGGGGTAGCGTGGTTATTTTACGGTAGGAAAAGAGTTGCGTGATGTCTGAATGTTGGAAACCTCCAGAAACTGCTTCAATAATAATTTGTCCTTTTAAAAATCAGCACGCAGATCGGATTCTATTTTCTGATCTTGCAAATATCTCCTCAAAATCTGGATATCTGCGTGCTGATTAAAAATTCCCGTCAACTAATCTCCAAAAATCACCATTCCGGCGAAAAATTCCTCTTTTCAGATTTGGCAAAATTTGTTAATATCCCCTCTATGTTACCTCCTATTTCAGAAAATGACGTATCGGACAAATCTGTTCTTGTTCGACCGATAGTGTTTATTACGCGGGTATGTTGTCGAAATTCGATTTCGGTGATTGCGCTGTCGGTATTTGTTGCTATATTTTGTATTTATTGGACTTATGAGCATTTGGGATTTAAGATGAGTCGGCTTGATCTTATAAATCCCAAGAGTAGTTTTAATAGGCTTTGGCTTGATTACATAAAGGAGTTCGGCGACGACAACGAGGTTACGATTGTGATTGAGGGCAAGGGCAATGCTGAAGTTATTCCGGTATTGGAGTCGTTAGCTGACGAGGTTGCTACGTATCCACAATTATTTAGCGGTGTTTTGCATGGGGTCAATATTTCTACGATTCGGTCAAAGGGATTGCATTATGTTCCGACGCGGGAGCTTGAGCAGATAAATCAATTTGTCGCCGAGTCCAAAAATATCACGGAAGGCAATTGGGAAAAATTAGGCGTGAATAAAATGCTTGACAATTTTTCCCAACGTTTAAAGCAAGACACGAATCCTGTTTCTCTTATTCGGACTCTGCATGAGCTTGACATGTTTTCGGTTAGTCTTTCCAAGTTATTTGAACCTAGTCCGACTTACGGTTCGCCTTGGTCGGGTACGCAAAATGTTCAAGTATCTGTTCCTGATATTATTGCGGCTTGTACGCAAGACAACACGAGTTATCTGTTATTTCCGACGCAAGACGGTGTTATAGGTTTTGTTTTGTTGAAACTTGTAAATCTTGACAAAACGCAGATCGCGCAAGGCACGGAGTCGATCTCAAAGTTACGCGAAATTATAGACCGAGCAAAAGACAAATTTCCGCAACTTGGAATTGGTTTAACGGGTATGCCGATATTGGAAAATGACGAAATGCGGTTGAGCAATGAGTCGATGACCAAAGCGACGATACTTGCGTTTTTTGGGGTTGGTGCTGTTTTTATGGCGGGTTTTGGCGGCATGAGGCATCCATTGGCGGGGATGTTTACTTTGTTGATTGCTTTTGCGTGGACGATGGGTTATATCACGGTTGCTGTTGGTCATCTTAACATTTTGAGTATTTCGTTTGGTGCGATGTTGGTTGGGTTGGGGACTGATTTTAGTATGCATTATATTGCGCGGTATTTGGAGTTGCGCAGGCAAAATATTCCGTGTGAGGAAGCTCTTTGCAAAACTGCCGGTGCAATCGGTCCCGGAATTGTTATTGGTGCGTTGACGACAGCGGTTGCGTTTTTTATGGCTTCTTTTACGGAGTTTGTTGGAGTTGCGGAGTTGGGTTTAATTTCGGGCGGCGGCGTGATACTTTGTCTATTATCAACTATCATTTTCTTTCCTGCGTTGATTATGGTAATGGACAAAAACAAGAAAGCACGATCAAATTATCCTGCACCAATAGATATTAGAGGAGTACTCAAGCCCGTAACGCAATTTCCAATTGTAACTATAATTATAACTGTGATTTTGGTTATCGTTTGTTGTCTTGGTATCAAAAATACAAGATATGATCACAATCTACTGAATTTACAGCCAAAGGGTCTTGAGAGTGTTGCGTTGGAGGAGAAGTTGTTGAATATGGATGTTGAGAAGGGCGGCAGGAATGTGTGGTTTGCTTTATCGATTGCGGATTCGCGTGAGGAGTTATTATTTCGCAAAAAGCTGTTTGCCCAAAAATATCCTGATATTAGTGTGGAGGAAATTGTTTCGTGGTTTCCAGCGGTTGAGGACAATGAGAAAGTTCAATTGATTCGTCAACTTGCCGAGCGGCTTGAGAATTTACCGGAGCGACCGCCGGAGATTGGAGTTGTTGATCCGTCGATTATTGGCGGTGCGATTGAGGGTCTGCAGAATACGCTTGTTGACCAGAATAATCCGGTCAATATTGTTATGTCGGGCAGGGGCAGAGTTGGCGGCAACGTGTCGGGTTTTCCTGCGTTTGACAAGACGGCGATTGAATCGTATGAAAATTTATTGCAAGCCGTGATGAGGCGTTTGAATGAGATCAGGACAACGTTAAGGCGAATGACGTTGGCGGAGTATCGGGCGCGGATTTCGGGTTATCAAGCGGCGGTTGCGGGGGATTTACTTACAAGATTGAGGACGTTGAAATCAAGCTCAAATCCTCAACCGCCAACCATAAACGATTTGCCGAATTCGTTGGTTGACCGTTTTGTGAGTCGCGGCGGCAAGCATTTGATGCGGATTTATTCGATGGCGAATATTTGGGACATGGACGAGATGAAAAAATTTGTTGAGGCGGTTCGTGATATTGATCCGAAGGCAACAGGAAGTCCATTGCAAACTTATGAATCTTCTTTACAGATGCAGCAAGGTTTTACGAATGCGGCGTTGTATGCGTTTATTGCGATTGTATTTTTATTATTTGTGGATTTTATGGATGTGAGGCATACGGTTGTGGCGATGTTACCGATGCTTATAGGTTTTGGGATGATGTTTGGGATTTTGGGGCATATTGATGTTCCGTTGAATCCGGCAAATTTGATTGTTTTACCGTTGATTTTGGGAATAGGAATTGACAGCGGCGTTCACATAATTCATGACTATAGAGCGCAAAGAGGCGACTATGCCAAAGCCGTATTAAATTTCCAAAAATTAAATTTGCAATCACAACAAAATGGAGCGGCGTTTACTCAAAAACGCAACTTGCCGCCGGTACCTTCGGTGTATCAAATTTCAGCTTCAACTGCTTTAGCGGTTTTGATTACTTCGTTGACGACGACTATAGGGTTTGGGAGTATGATGATTGCTTCTCATCGTGGTTTGCAGAGTTTGGGGCGTGTGTTGGTAATTGGGGTAGCGTGTTGTTTATTTACATCAATTATCACGTTGCCCGCAACATTAACGTTATGGACAAGAAATCGCCAAAACAAAAATAACCCAGACCCAAATACGAAAAACAATGAAGACAACGAAAACAAAGAAATTTATAAAAACTACGAACAATACGAAAACATCCCACTAACTTTTTCAGCAACCATCACCAAAACCGATCAACAATCATTAGCAAAAATTTTACCACAAGTAATACCAGAAATCCTACCGGAAGAAAAACCAAAACGCTTAAAAAGAGTATCCGATTAGGCATCGCCCTGAAATAAAACTACCATTAGGGAACTTCCAAAAACTGCTTCAATAATACTTTGTCCATTTTAAAATCAGCACGCAGATTCGTTAAGGATAATCGCAGATCAGATTCTACTTTTTGATCTTGCGAATATCTCTTTCATATCTGCGTCGTATGCGTGCTGATTTTTAAAAATGTTTTTTGGAAGTTCCATTGTGATTGTTCTTGTGGAAATGATCCTGCTCTTGACTTAATTATTTTTCGTGTTAGAATAGCCCGCTGATGTGTTGGTGTTTTGATTGTTGGGAGCGGTTTTATTGGCATTGAGGTTGCCGAACTGGCGGAATGGCAGACGCAGTGGATTCAAAATCCACCGCCCGCAAGGGCTTCCCGGTTCAAGTCCGGGGTTCGGTACTATTATACTAATATACTAAGTAGCTCTTACATTGAGCAATTTCGACGATAGGAGAGCGTGAGGCTTTTGCGTTTCTGAATTGCAGAGAAATTCATCATACAAGCTGATGTACTCAAGCTGTTTTGAAATTCCCAAAGCGCAACAACGTGAAGCGGTTGCTCAAGGGCGAAGCCTATCGCCCTACCGGCTACGGTATGTATAAGCAACGGGGCGTAGCTCAGCCTGGCTAGAGCGCTGCGTTCGGGACGCAGAGGTCGCTGGTTCAAATCCAGTCGCCCCGACTGTAAATAACCACGAGGGGATTTTTAAACGTGAAAAGAACGAAAAACACGAAAGTTTAGTAAAAGTTTAAAAAATCCTTTTTTCCCTTTTCGTGTTTTTCGTCCTTTTCGTATCTTTCGTGTTTTCGTATCTTTCGTGTTTAAAATCCCCCTTACAATGCCTTGTACTGTCTTTTTGAAATCTCTTTTCGTGGATTTTGTTCTGTTTGTCCCTCTTTTCGGATTGGTTTTTGGAGTATATACTGACTGGGTTGTTTTGGGTATGTGGTTTGGCAATTTTTTTTGTGTTTGTGTAAGGGTTGCCGAACTGTTATGCTCACTGTTTTAAAATTTCTGAAGCTGGACACGCAAGCGTAGCATCGCGAAGCGGTTGTTCAAGGGCAAAGCCTACCGTCCATACCGGCTTCGGTATAATCTTTGTTTTATTTTATTGTTGGGAGAACAAGAAATGAAAATGTATTGTCAAAAAGTTGCGGGAATGTTTGGTGTTAGGAGTTGTATTGCGACGGTGTGTTGTTTAATTTTGGGGGCGTTTTTGTTTGTTGGTTCGCAAGCGGTGTTAGGTCAAGAGAAAAGCGGTTTACTTGCTTCCGATACCATTTCGGCGGATAGGGCAAAGATGCTGGGGTATGTTGAGAACCATATCACGAACAAGTTTCCGCCAATGATGAGGCGAACGGTCGAATGGGGCGAAGTGAAAAAAAATAACCTTAACCAATACACAATAAGATACCAATGTGAAGCTGTTGCGATTAGGGGCAACGAGTGTTTAGTGTATTGTTGGGATTTCACGTTTGACGCTGTGGGCAATTTTGTTTCATTTAGCAAGGTTAGTGGTTTCCCGAAGCGTCCGAGTAATCCGTTTGTCAAGATTGTCGATCCTGCTGACAAAACCGAAACAAAAAAAGCCTCCAAAGAAAACGCGCCGGAAGTCAGAGTTTCCGTAGCGAATGCCAAAGAGGCGGCACTTGCTTACGAGAAGGCTGTGGAGTTGGAAAAGCAAGGCGATTTTGTTGCTGCCGAGAAAAATTTCAGTGAAGCGCATGCTAAAAATCCCAATCACTATTTGGCATTGCTTGGTGCTGGCAATGCCTTTCACAAACAACACCTAAACGCTGAAGCGCAAAAAATATTTCTAAAATGTATTGAATTGCGTCCAAAAGATTCGCGACCGTTGGAGGCGTTGGGGGCGGTTGCTCAAGCTGAAGGAGACGAGGAAAAGATGGTTGAATGGTGGAAAAAGAGTATCGAATTAAATAAGCGATCTGCCGCTGCTTCAAAAGGATTAGCCGAATATTACGCACAAAAAGAAGACCTAAAAAACGCCGCAATGTACTACAGATTATACCTAAAAACAAATGAAAAAGACGAAGACGCAAAAAAAGCCCTAGAACAAATTAAAAATAAAACCACCACGGAAAATCCCTAAAAAATTTTTCTATTTGGGGAATCTTTTGTTTTTAAGGGATAAAACAACTGTTTATACTGAAGCTACTTTAAAATTCCTGAAGCTGAACGCGCAAGCGCAACAACGTGAGGCGGTTGTTCAAGGGCGAAGCCTATCGCCCTACCGGCTGCGGTATACACAATATTGTTAAGAGGAATTGCTAAAAATTAATTTTATTCGAATTTGGTCGATTTCCATCGACTGAAAATCGACCGAATTTGAAATAATTTATTTTTGGCAATTTTTGGCAAATGGTATTTTTAGAAATTCCCCAAAATAGAATCAAACGGAGGACGACCGCCTTGTGATGGAGTATGCGAGGAACGCAACATCGACAAAACATCAATTAAAATATCCCAATTCACAAGTGAATTAAGACGAACAAGAAAATTATTCAACTCATGAATCTTGTCCAATTGATTTTCAATATCAAAAAACGAAGGAGAGCGGTAATGGATGGAGAAGCTGAACACGCAAGCGCAACAACGTGAAGCGGTTGTTCAGGGGCGAAGCCTATCGCCTTACCGGCTACGGTATAGTAATAAAAACATGATTGACAAGAGTAGGTTTTTAGAAATTCCCAGTAGCTTTGGTATGTCTTAAAATTTCCGAACACGTAACTCCCACCAAATAAGAGCAACTATTCCCGAACAAAATTTGCCATCAACTGTTTTTTATTATTTTTGTACAAAAAATCAATTTGTCTGTAGCCGATCACGCAATTCATTAACAAGTTCATCTTTTTTGATTCGGATTTGTTGGAGGGTGTCGCGATTTCGTAAGGTTACGGTTTCGTCTTGCAAGGTTTGACCGTCCACTGTAACACAATACGGAGTTCCGATTTCGTCTTGTCTTCGGTAACGTCTGCCGACTGCTCCCTTGTCGTCGTAGAACGCGGAAAAATTCTTTTTCAATTCGCCGTAAATTTCCGTTGCAACTTCCGGCATCCCATCCTTTTTGACAAGCGGAAACACCGCAACTTTGACCGGCGCAAGTCGCGGATGAAATTTCAAATAAACTCGTTCTTGCGGTTGACCTTTTTCATCCGGTGCCGTGTCAACACAATACGCCTCACACAGAAACGCTAACGTTGCCCGATC
>JAIRWK010000359.1 GCA_031268995.1 Planctomycetaceae bacterium | reverse complement strand
GTAAGTTGTGCTTATTGCCTATTTTGTTATAATTTTTCAGAAAAATACGAAAAACAATATTTTTGAGTTTACCGAATTACTACATATAGTATGTCAGCCATTGGTAAGCACACTGTTTTTAAAACCCGTGAACGGTTACAAAAAGTACTTCCGAATTTTTTATCAAAAGAATTACTGAATATTGTAGAAGCGTGGCGACCTTGGCGCAGTTATGCTACCATCAATCTGTGGAACACATTCACGTTATAAAGGGGAAAAGAAAATGTTTTATTCAACGATACTTCCATCGCCAATAGGAATGATAACACTTGCTTGCGGTGGTGAAGGTAAAAAACTTACCGGCTTGTGGATAGATGGTCAAAAATATCACGGGAACACCGTACCGGAAGCAATAACTTCAAACGATAATATGCCGATATTTGTTGTCGCCAAAAAATGGTTGGACAGATATTTTGCGGGCAAAAAACCTGATATTGCCGAACTGTCATTAGCACCCATTGGCAACGAGTTTCGGCAAGGAGTATGGAGCATTTTATGTGAAATACCATACGGCGAGGTCATTACTTATGGCGACATTGCAAAGAAAATGGCAAAGAAGATGAACAGGGAAAGTATGTCAAGTCAAGCGGTAGGCGGAGCGGTCGGACATAATCCCATATCAATTATTATCCCTTGCCATCGTGTGGTAGGGGCAAACGGCAACTTGACAGGATACGCCGGAGGCATCAACATAAAAGTAAAATTGCTTGAACTTGAAGGTGTCGATATGTCCCAAATGTTTATTCCTGCAAGAGGAACTGCGTTTTAAGGCATTGCCCAAAAATAATTTTTCCCAAACAAAAAAGTGGTAAGTGGTGAGCGGTGAGTGTCTAGGAGAAACTTCCCTATATCGGAAGCGTGCTATCATAAAACTACCTCTAGCCCATCAGAAACCACCTCTAACGTTAGGGCATTAATAGTTTTTATTTCAGGGCAATGCTTAACGCAAAATCTGCGTGCTGACATTTTAAATGACAATTTTAGTTAGCGAGTTTGGCATACTCAAGCTATTTTAAAATTCCTGAAGCAGAACACGCAAGCGCAACAACGTGAAGCGGTTGTTCAAGGGCGAAGCCTATCGCCCTACCGGCTTCGGTATATTGGTTGTCGGAAAATTCCAGCCTTCGCGGAAAGTTGGTTTGATGTAGGCGTTTATTTTGTCGGAATTGGTTTCTATTTTTTTGGCGTTCCAAGTTACTTTTTTAATTCCGGTGCGGTGCATTGTTGCCGCGACGATAATTGCTTCCGAGTAATGTTCCGCGTATTCAAAACGGCATTCGCATTGTTCCGGCTTATCCGATTTGATTGCTTCAAGCCATTGACGATGATGCCCAACGCTTGGCGAATATGTTGGTTTGGGGGCTTGGAAGTCGACGAATTTTTGTTTTGGAAACAAGGTGTGATAACCGTAGTGAACTTGCAGCGAACCGTTTTTACCGACGAACAAAACGCCTGCTTGCGGTTTGAGATCAATTAAATCTTCCGCGATTCCTTCGGGTTGGCGATTTCCATCGTACCAATGTAATTTCAACGTTTTTCCGTTTGGGTATTGATGTGTCCAGACAACATGTAATTGATCGCGGTTATAAAGCGGATGTGGTTCGGGGCTGTCAACTTCGATTGTTGACGGCGGAGTCAAATTTAACGCCGTCCAAGCTAAATCAATCGTATGAGCTCCCATGCCGGTTATCCAACCATTGCCCGAATGCCAAAATCCATACTTGCTGAACGACAACCACATATTATGAAACGGACGAAACGGCGAACCGCCAAGCCAAAGATCATAATCAAATCCATCCGGTATCGGCGAGCTGCCGACGGGGTCTTGTTTCGGCGTGTAAGTCCCGCGACACCAAATATGTACATCAGAAATATCCGTCATGTCCCCAATCGCACCAGCACGAATCAATTCAATTGCGCGATAGTAATGCGCACCATTCCATGAGCGAACTTGTGTTCCGGTTTGTGTGCAAAGTTTTTTTTGTTGCGCAAAATCTGCCATCTGTCTTGTCTCCCAAATGGAGTTGGCAAGCGGTTTCTCACAATAACAATGCAAACCAAGATTCATTGCGTTACAAGCAATAATTCCGTGCGTGTGGTCAAGTGTCGCGATCAAAACCGCGTCAAGCTCTTTACCTTTTTCATCGAACAAAACGCGGTAATCTTTGTAGCGGTGTTCAACCTTATACGTGTCGGATTGTTTTGTGAGCGTATTTGAATTGACATCGCAAAAGGCGAGCAACTTTTCGGAGTTTTTGGTTTCGTTGACCATTTCCACAATATTTTGCCCGCCGCGACCGCCAACACCAATCACCGCAATATTCAACTTCGAGTTCGGACTCTTCTCCGCCAATACCGCCGGCGAAAAAAACGAACCCGCTCCAATAATTGCCGTCGCTTGCAAAAAACGGCGGCGTGTCGTTGTTAATTTTTTACGTTTCATAAAATATTCCTTTCTTAAATGTGAGAATCTCGAAAAATTAATTTTATTCGAATTCAGTCAATTCCATTGACTGACAATCGACTGAATTTGAATAATTCGTTTTTGGCAAATAGGATTTTTTGAAATTCTCTTATTTTGTGTTTTGAAAAATTTCCCATGTTTCTTTTTTTGTGTTGTCGTTATCGCTAGCGTTATGCAGCCAGAGTTGGTAGTGCAAGGTGAGTGGTTTATTTTTTTCCAATTTATAGCGTGTTCCGTTTTTTGGGAATGTTGGTTGGAACCAGTTTAGGTTTGGGTATTGGATCAACGCACCCGGGTAATCGGGGTTTGTTGCTTTTTCGAATACGGTCAATTCTGTGCGTCCGTCTGATTTCGGGTTATTCCAAGAACTGCAAACCCATGCGGGTTGATTTATTTTTGGAATATCTTTTTCGTTGCCGTAGAACGAGCTGGTTTTGAATTCGTTGAGCGGCTGCATACGGATATTCAAGCCGCCGTAATGTTGTGTGCCGCGTCGTGCCAATGTTACCTCGTCCACCAACGCGGTAAAGTGAAATTCGAGATTGATTTTTCGTCCGTTTTTGTCGAGCGGCAAGACGGTGATAGTTATTTTTTCGTTTACGATTGGTTCTTTGTCCAACCATTTCCAGACATTTTCGGCGGTCAATTTTAGTTTCCCGTTTTCGGTGGCGGTTTCGATTTTATTAGTTGTTCGGGCAAAAACTTTTTGCAAGGCGTGCAAATCGCCGAGTTCATTTTTATAACCAACTTCGGGCCACGCCCAATAAATCCCGCGATGGTGTGGGTGGTCGTTGCTCCAATCTTTGGTGATTGGTTCGCCGTCCAAGTCGTAAAGCGGGTGAATATAATCACTACGTGGGACGGCGTATATTCGGCTTGTTTGTGATATTTTTTCGATGTATCCATTCGGCAGGGGCAATGTTCCATAATTATATTGCAACACGGGTTCTTCATTTTCGAGTATGAGCCATTGATTTGTTTCAGAATTTGTTTTGACCTTAAATTCCGCAACAACGTTGTCAATTCCGCAAAATGTGTAAATTGACAAGAACAGTAACAGTAATTTTTTTGACATAATTTTATTCATTTTTTTTATTCATTTTTTTAGTTTATGCTGCAACCGGCACGCGCGGCGGGAAAATTTTTGCCGCAAAAGCGACGAAGTCGCGGTGTCAATTCAGCAACAGATCACGCCAATTTACCATAAATTCATACCCCATGTCGTTCAAATCTGTGCTTAGCACAAATTTCATAATTCTATACCATAGCCGGGGGAGTTTAAACACAAAAGGCACGAAAAGTAAAAAAGACACGAAAGGGAATTTTTAAAAAATTTTCGTGCCTTTCGTGTTTAAAATTCCCCCTCATAACTCGGCAAAATTTCACGGGTGAAAATGTATAGCCGTAAAATATGACTGAGGCAGACCGTGAAATATGCTAGTTACGACAAATAAGATCAAATAAAAAAAATTATTTTCGATTATAATTTTCGTATAAAATTACAAATTTATTTTTTGGTTTTGAGATTATGTAACTTTTTTATTATCTGTTTGTTGTGCGGCTAATAAGATGTCGTATTTTAATTTTTGTTACAAAAAATTCTATTAAATTGGGGTACAATTTTTCTAAATTTGACCCGAACGTAAACTTTTTGGCATTTGAATTGCGGTAGCGTTAAAATACAAATAAACAATACATAACTCAAATGCTGATCGCGGTTGGTGGGTTTGTTTTTTG
>JAIRWK010000296.1 GCA_031268995.1 Planctomycetaceae bacterium | reverse complement strand
GCTTAAATATTAGCAGCTTAGGTTTTTGTACCTATATTTATTGACATAAATCACTTAATTTTGACAAATTGTAACTCCTGTACAAATAACGGTTTTATACTACTGAATAGTTACGAAATTTTTAACTTCATCAAAGCCGACCCATGAAAAATGCCCCCCGTGATAAACTTCCCCATTGAGTACTGTCCCTCTTATACATGGCAACATCCGTGTCATTAGTCGCCTTTATGACACAATATAGCGTATCACCTATCTTAATCTCCTTCGGAAAAACTTCCAACACCGTCGTACCACCAAGCTTATATTGAACCTCATCCGCCGCCAATCCAAACGCAAAAACAAAGATCACTAATTTCATGATCAAAATATTTTTAAACATTAGTAAGTCCTCCTTTATGCCGGCTACGGCTTAACTTCAGTTTTATTTGCAAACCTCTCGGCGAAGCCTATCGCTTATTTTTTCGGGTTAATTGGGTGAGCAAGGATGTGTTCAATTGTTTCGACTAAATCGTCAAGCGATCTCAAATCCAAACCGCCGTATTTTGCGCCATCAAGTGCTTCAAGTACATTACGTAAACTCTCCGATAATTTTTCATCGCCGCCAAGTTCTTTGTATTTTTTGCAAGCGTCATTTGTTGTCATTCCATGCTCCAAAACACACCCCAAATCCGCAATATAACCAAACAATAAATCTTGCAACTCACCACCATAACGCACAACAGCATTGAGCGAGTTGTCGTTTCTGAGATTTTGCCGGACGCGGGCTACTCTGTTTTTTGCCCGTCCCAAAGCACCTTGCCGTCGATGGCGTTGCGGATCAGAATCAACACGCCGC
The DNA here is from genome assembly GCA_031268995.1 of Planctomycetaceae bacterium. Lineage (GTDB taxonomy): Bacteria > Planctomycetota > Planctomycetia > Pirellulales > Thermoguttaceae > WRKP01. The sequence continues at coordinate 2,471 of JAIRWK010000296.1, read as the reverse complement.
CAAAATAATAAAAACACCCAAACAAATAAATACGATAAACAAATCCCAACTATCGACGCAAACCACCGAAAATAATCAATAGATTGATCAACCGCATCTGATCGGTTCGTCATATTCGCTAACAAACCTTGCTCCGAACGCTCAAAATTACCGGCATTTGAATTATTATTACCGAAATTAAAACCGCCGTTTAGTTGCTCCGAATCCGAAATCTCAAGCGTAATCGCCTCACTCCGTAACGTTACAAATTTCTCATCTTGCACATCAAAATAAGTAATCGGAATCGACGGAAAGATAACTTGCCCAGATTGTGTTGCGCGGATTGGATAGGTAAATGTACAAGAATGATCGTCGCCTTCTTCTGTTGGCGAATGTGTTTTGAAGTTGGCGGTGATTTCTTGATTGGCGGTCAAATCCGGCGGCTTGACATTTCCCGTAGAACCTTCGCCAACAAGTTTTAATGTCAACGTCATCGGCTCGCCGCGTTTTGCCTTACGTGGTTGAATGTCTGTTGTCAATTTAAATTTACCAAACGCGCCGACATAACTTTCAGGTCTATTCGCAATCGGTACATCTACCACATTGACCAACACCTCCGGCGCAACCGCATAAATTCGTTTGAGACTTGCGCCGTCACGGCTATTTCGATTTTCTACCGCAAAGCCGCCTTTTAAGATCGCATCAAAATTATATTCGCCGATTTCATGCGGTATAAATTTGCGAGTGAGACGATACTCCCAATAAGTTACCTCCGCGCCGTCCGCACTCCGCACAACAACCTTTTTCGGACTCCGCGCAAAATGCAATAATTGACCTCGCACCATTTCATTCATAATATCGCCAAATCCACTCGACGAACCAAAATTGAAAAAATTATCATCAAACCCTACGCCGCGTGTTGCGTATTCATTTATAGAAAAACCGCGTTGCGATCTTAACGCACGAACCGAAGATAACCAGTCATTCAACACTTGCGCCGGTCGAAGTCCCTTTGGCAACAAATCATCATTTGCCCAAGCAATCGTAATATTCGGCGGATCACGAAGAACCGCAATCGGACTAGTATCAGACGACACAACATCAGAAGGTAAAGATTTAACTTGTATAACAAGAGTTACGTTGAATGGTTGAAACGGATAGAGTTTGTTGTGGTCTGTTTCTATCCACGTTTTGACAATATCTTGCTCTTCAGGAGACTTGACAACAACCGGAATAGAACCGTCAATATTGCCCGTTCCCGATTGGTCGGCAACTTTAACAGAAACCGGAACAAGCCGTCGCCCGCCGCTCATAACTACCGGCGCAGGAATCAATAAATCACCCTCACGCTTCGGTGCCAACTCATAAGTAAAAATCGCTCTGGATTGCATCGACGATTCTTGACGCACCACCTTTCCGTTTATGACAACTTGCAACGACGAACCGGAATTATTGGACAACTGCCTCGGAAATGCCCGAACATCAAAATCATTGTACCCGCTTAAATTCGGCACAATCGAATCATCAACTTGCGCAGAATCGGCAATCACAATTTGATAAGTAATCCGCTCGCCCTTGTAAATCACAGCACGATCAACTTCCACCGTCATCGATAACTCCGCCGATAACGTTGCACCAAAAATATGAAAAAAAGCCAGACAAACAAAAAACACAGAAAAACAGTTAGATAAAAAACGTAATTGCAAAATAATACTTTTCATTTTTAATAAATTCGATTGGAGATTATTTGGGGTAAGTGATTGATTTAATAATTTCGTTCCTAACGGGATGTTGTGGAAACGGACTTTCTCCGTCCCGTTAGGGACGGAATGTGATGTTTCTTCAAATGTTTTAGTTGTAATCACATTGCGTCCCATACGGGACGCGGAATATTTTTGACATTATTTTCTACCAACATGTTGTCCCTAACGGGATAAGGACACCAGTCACTCATCACCGATCATCAACTTCATAATATCGCCCCTGCGAGGCTTGGTGTTTTGGGGTATCCGATCCAGCGGTTTCGCTTCGCTACACCGCTGGTTATGCACATCACGCCCCATGCGGGGCTACGAAAAATATTCGCCAGCTAAATTTCAATGTCGCAGTTTACAAAAAGATAGATTTCTGGATGTTTCCCGTAGTCATTACCGTAAACTTTCAATAAATTTTGAAACTGATTGTTTTGCGTTGTTGGGATCAATTTCTATAAGTTTTTGGATTGCGCTTCCAATGATTGCGCCGTCGGCGATTTTGCCAACGGCTTGAACATCTTGCGGTGTAGAGATTCCGAATCCGACGCAAATTGGGGTATTTGTTTCTTGACGCATTGAATTAATTTCGTTGCCCAATTTATTCCAGTCAATCTTGTTGCTATTACCACCGGTTACGCCGTGTCTTGAAATGACGTAAACAAATCCGTCGGCTTCGTGCAAAATTTTACGCCGCCGCTCAATATCAGTTGTCGGCGCAATCAGACGAATAAAATGAAA
>JAIRWK010000165.1 GCA_031268995.1 Planctomycetaceae bacterium | reverse complement strand
AAAAAAGGCGCATCCGCATTCGCCAGAATCGCCTCCGTCTTGAACTCCGCATGCAAACAAGCAAAAAATGTTACAAACGTCATAAAAAACGTATTCGACAAACCAAATAAATCCCCACTGAACGACTGAATAGTTACTTAATTTTTAGAAATTCTCTTGAGTATATACTCAAGTTACTTTAAAATTCATGGAGCGGAATACACAAACGCAACAACGTGAAGCGGTTGTTCAGGGGCGAAGCCTATCGTCTTACCGGCTACGGTATAACGCCAAATTCTATTTTCTGATCTTGCGAATATTTCCCCTAAATTAAATCTGCGTCATCTGCGTGCTGATTTGAAATTGTCAAACCATTACTGATCCGATTTGGTGAGGAATTATTGATCAAAAATAACGTCTGTAACAATAAAATCAAATTTGCCAACATTACGAATATAATAGTCTATTTGTGCGGTAAAGTTGGTTTAATTGTCGGAGTTTGCCGGATTCAGAATATTGCTTGTTGCGCAAATTCAAGATTAAATGAACAAAAAAGAAAAAAGCTAAAAGAACGTCATTGAAAAATTACTATAGATTACGATCTCTTAGTTGTTCGATACCCGCAAATACGCGGAACTATTTTACGCTGCAGCCGACATGGCGGATGTCAGGTTTTGGCAATGAACAATCACTTCGCGATGTTGCGTTGTGAGTTCAGTAGTTTTAAAATAGTTTAACCCCTTTGCCCCAATAGTAAAAATGAGCATATCCTCATCAACAATTTATCGCAGTAGCGTAAGTTCCTACAATAATTCTTACGTTGGTACTTGCACAACTTGCGGCAGCGCAAGCCGTTCGTCTCAACAAAGCTCTTCACAGAGCCGCACCTCCGACTCCTTCCAACAATCACGCGGTCAAGTTGCCCAGTCAACTTACAACCGAGTGTCGTCAACTTGCCCAACATGCGGAAAAAACGTTCAATCAGGTTCCGTTTGCCCGACTTGTACCGGTTCAAGTTCAAGAACTAGTAGTTGGAACGGAAGTTCATCTTCGTCGTATTATAATAGCTCGACGAATTGCCCGACTTGCGGAAAAACCGGAAGTCAATCATCGTGGAGCAACTCCCGCTCAACAAATAATACCAGTTGGGCAAAATAACCATACATACCCAAGCTACTTTAAATTTTAAAATTCCCGAAGCTGCGGTAAACTTGTAACGCAATACGTTAGGCAAACACAACAACGTGAAGCGATTGTTTGTGGTCGCAGCCTGCCGCCCGTACCAGCTTCGGAATCCTTTATCCTTATTGTCTGTACACTATTCTCCATCGATGCAAAACGTTAAAGACGCTTACAGCCTTATTTCAGAAGACCTTGTTGCGATGGAGAAAATGGTGTCTCAACTCGTTTCGGAAGTTGATCCGTTTGTTGATGGAGTTGTCCGTTATGGTTTGCAACTTGGCGGCAAACGATTACGTCCGGTGCTTCTTTTTTTGGCGGCGCGTGGTACGGGTGAAGTTACGGAGAGTCATATTCGGGCTGCTGCTGCTATTGAGTTAATTCACACGGCAACATTGATTCATGATGACATTCTTGACGGCGCGTCTATTCGTCGGCGGCTTGCGACAATAAATTTCAAATGGGACTCTCATGTTGCGGTTCTTGCCGGTGATATTTTGTTGACGAAGGCGATGGAGTTATTGGCGGACAACGACGATATTCAAGGCTTTCGCCGAATAACCATTGCTTGCCGTCAAACTTGCGAAGGCGAATTATTGCAAAACGGAACAATCGGTAAATTCACAATTTCAGAAGAAGAGTACACGAAAATTATTTCGCGTAAAACTGCTCCGCTTCTTGCTTGTAGTACGGAGCTTGGCGCGTATTATTCTGGAGTTGATTCGGCGGCGGTTGAGCTGTTTAAGTGTTTCGGTCAACAACTTGGAATTGCGTTTCAGATGATTGACGATGTGCTTGATCTCGCGGGCAAAACGGACATAACCGGCAAAACGCTTCGTACCGATATTATGAACCGCAAACCGACATTGCCGTTAATTCTTTATCTGCGGAAAGCGTCGCAAAGTAACATTGACGAAGTGATGTTGCGTTTGAGCGGCAACCGCGAAAACATCAGCGAAACAACCGCAGATTGGATCGCGGATCGTATCTGCAATTCCGATATTGTCAACGAAATCCAGCAACTTGCGATAACGATAATTAACTTGGCGATTGAATCTATTGCGAATTATTCGTCGGGCAATATTCAGGCGATTGCTGGATTGATTACGGTTGCGAAATTTATCACGTCGCGGAAAATTTAATATTTGCGAAATCGGGAGTTTTGTTGCCGCAACGGTTCGCAAGTTCAATTTCGCCAAAATTACAATCTTGATAAATGTACGCAAATTCATGACGCACCAACTCAAGCGAAGCAAGAAAGATTCCAATTATTCCTGTTTTGTGTTGACCGGCGGTTAGTAGTTGTCTGAATGGTACACGGTCTTCGGTGTATAGGCGTTTATGTATCTGTTGCATCCAAGTCGTGATTGGGGTATCGTCGTAAATGATTTCGTGTTTATGTTTCGGTGAATTTTCGCGCAAGATTCTACCGATTGCGCTGACGATGTCCCAAAGTTCAACTTCCTTAATCGGTTCTTCAAACATGTTGCGCGGTCGCAACGGCAAATCGTTTGCAAGACGCGGAAAACGAAGTTGCCAACGTTCACTGCGAAGTTCTAAATTATTCGCCGCGTCGCAGAATTTCTTGTACTCAAGTAATTGACCAACCAATGCCTTACGCGGATCATCAAATTCCTCGTCAACACTTTCTTCACCCGGTAATACCTCAAAAGATTTTATCTCAATAAGCATACTTGCGTAAGATAAAAATTCCACCGACGCATTGACATCAATCTGCTCCAACACGGAAATAAATTCAAGATATTGATCCATTATTGACGCTAAATTCACATCCAAAATATTAATCTCATTCTTGCGGACAAGATAAAGTAACAGATCAATCGGACCATAAAATATTGGTAATTTAGCGTTGAACATCTTTAAGTAATTATTGTGTTATACCGTAGCCGGTAGGGCGATCTTGAACAACCGTTTCACGTTGTTGCGCTTTAGGAATTTTAAAGTAGCTTCAGTTTATATCGACCGAATGCGATCAATATTGATCTTGCGCGGTTATTTTTTTGAATTTAAAATTGCGTCAACTTCTCTTGTTGAGACGTTTAATTTTTGTGCGATTTCCTTTGAGTTGAAGCCGTAGTTTGCGAGCATTTCGATTTGTTTACGGTCGAGTTGGTTTGAGTTATTTATTGTGTCACGGTTAGCAGATTCGCCAAATAATGCGTCAATTGATAATCTTGCGGTTTGGTCGGTTGTGTCATTATTTTTGTTATTATCTGCGGTGTTATTGAGGCGGATACTTGAACTGATATTTGAGCGAATATTTTGGTGAACATTTTGTTGAATACTTTCAATTGCCCCACCGCCAGCCGGCAGTCTTGGCGAGGTCAATGCAAAAGGGTTAGTGATTTTAATTGTTGGTTCAATTGTGTCGGATTTGATTTCTGGTGTTGTGATTTCGTGTGTAATTTTGGTGTCGGGATTATCAGGCAATTTTTGAGTTTGTGTTGCCCGCAATATTGTAACTTCTTTAGCTCCGCCTAAACCGTCAACCTTACTTTGCAATCCATCTATTTCTGTTGTAAGTTCATTTAAATAGTCAGTAAAATTTGTTGTTTGTATTTCGATTTTTTGTTCAATAATTTCGTTGCCTGTTTTTAACTGTTCGGACGTTGGGGCGGCGGGAACAATAGTTGGGGTATTTGTTTGGGTATTTTGGTATTTTGTGTGTTGTGTGTTGTGTATATTTTGAGTATTAGTTGTGTTTGGGGGTGTGGGTTGGTCAATTGTTTTATTTTTTCCGTTGTTTTCTAATTTATTTGCGAGTTGTTCAAAATGTTCGATGAGCAATTCGAGGCGGTTTGCAGTACGGTTTGCTTCAAGTGTCAATGTTTCGATGACGACTATTTTTGAGTCGATTTGTCCGACTAGTTGTCTTCCGAGAGCGAACATTTCGGTTTCCCATTTTGCGATTTGGTTTTGTGCGACGGAGCCTGAGAAATTATTGCGGAATGGGTCGTTGATGTGGATGCGGGACATTTCGGGTTCACCGAGTTTTCTTTTCGGGTCTTCACCTTTTTGGACGAGTTCTTCAACTTTTTTTTGGTTAGCGGCGAGGATAGCTTCATAATTTTTTTTCTTTCGTTCAAATTCGTTATTATGTCGTTTACGGAGTTGTAGAATCAGCGTGATGATAACTATCATCATGCCAAAAATAAATAATAACATTGAACTATCCATAACACGCACAAAAAACTATTTTTCTAAAAAACTATATTCAAGCCGCTTCAAAATTTCCCGAAAGTATATCGTAGTGTACTGTAGTATGTACTAAAGCTGGTTTTAAAATTCCCGAAGCGGAACACGCAAGCGCAACAATGTGAAGCGGTTGCTCGAGGGCGAAGCCTATCGCCCATACCAGCTACGATACACTTTGTGCCTTGTGTCATTCAAGTCCCTATTGTCCCTTAAAAACATTGGACGAAAAGATACAAAAATCTCCCCACACATAAAAAAACAACTCTCAAGAAATAACCACACTGCGAAGAATAACAATTTTTCCAAAACATTGCAAGTGAGATTTTTGCCGTCAAGAATGATCGTCAAAAAATATTTGGAAATATATCTTTTGCGATTACAAGAAGCCATTCGTGCCACGTGGAAGATCGCGGACATAGTCATCTCGGAAAAAGTTTTCGATCATGCTGAAGCTACTTTAAAATTCCTAAAGCTGAACACACAATCGCAACAACGTGAAGCGGTTGTTCAAGGGCAAAGCCTATCGCTCTACCGGCTACGGTATATCAGTCCACATTTCGCATTGCCTGATGACAGTGTCAATTGTTATTTCCAATCCTTCCGGCGGATATTTGTATTTTTTTAGTAACTTTTTGACCATTCGCCGCATTCCTGCACGCGCA
>JAIRWK010000164.1 GCA_031268995.1 Planctomycetaceae bacterium | reverse complement strand
CGTATTCCTTTGGGAGAATCGACAACATCTTTTGAAAGGTATCGGGGTTCACACCATACAACCGTTTAAAAAGAACCGTTTGGGCATCGGCCGCCTCTTTTTTATTTTCCATGACCTCTGTTATAGCATCTTTAAAGTTCTTAAACAAGTCTATTCATTACTCGACGATACCTAAATTTCTTAATGGTAGACTCGAAATGTGTAACATGAGCTGTAACTTTAACGTCCTCGTTGCCGCAATCGGAAGCGGGATGCTCTTGCTAGAGTCTGTCTTGCTTGTCCTTTATTATCTTCTCAATTATAATCGGGCAAAACAATGCCGATCCGACTGGTATACTCAAGCTGTTTTAAAATTCCTGAAGCTACGGTAAACCTACAACGCTGAGCGTTAGGCAAACGCAACAACATGAAGCGGTTGTTCAAGGGCGAAGCCTATCGCCTTACCGGCTACGGTATACTCCGGCATTTTAAATAGACGAAAGGTTTCAGGATTTTTATGTGGCGATGGATAAAAAATTTTTGGCAAGATTTTTCTAGGTATTTTTCTAGTGATCCGTTAGTTCGAATCAGTTTCTCGCCTATTGGTACAACACGGAAAAGCACATCGAATAATCCAAAAGAACAACTTGCCCGAATTGGGGAAAGTGAAGCGGAAAAATTTCTCAGAGATAATAATTACGTGATTTTGCAACGAAATATAATTTTGTCAAATGGTGAAGTTGATATTATTGCGAAGGACAAAAATGTGCTTGTATTTATTGAGGTAAAAACGCGGCGGTCGGAAAATTACGGCAAACCTTATGAAGCGGTAACTCCCGCAAAACAAAAAAGGTTGCACAAACTCGCCGTGCAATTTATGAACTTATTAAAATTGCGAAATATAAATTACCGAATCGACATCATCTCAATCATCTTGCCCCAAAACTCCGAACCGCAAATCACTCACATTAAAGACATAAAATAAATGTGTCCCAAAGAGTATCTCCTCTCTGTATTGTTTTGTAAAAATTTAACGATTTTATGGATTATTTGGATTTTTTGGTCGAATAATACGGCGGGGTTTTGGCTTTTCATCGAAGTATATTTTATGTCAAAACCGGATAACTTTTGCGAAAATGATTGATTTAAGTTTTTATTGTGAGAGGTATTATTGTGAGACGTTTATGGTTTTGGGTTAGTTGTCTTTTTTGGTCGCCGATATTTTGGGGCGGGGTGGTTAGTTTTGTTTTTTATTCGGCGATTCGCAATGGGGTTATTGAGCATCCTCTTATTGTTCGTTATTTTGATTCTCATCCGATAGAAAATTGTACGGCGTTTATGTTTTTTGCCGGTCTATCCGCTTTGGCAATAAAGTTTATCCACACCCAATCCGAACAAACCAAATTACGCCGTCAAACCTTGCTCGGCAAACGCGGACAACTCAAAACGCCTATTAGTGAGGTTGGTAATTTTCTTGCGCGGATTGACGCTTACGAAAAAATTTACGGACGCACAAGACATTCTCATCGATTGCAACTGGTACTCGAACTCATCAACCGTGACGGCACTTCGGACGCATTGGACAATGAACTTCGCTATCTTGCCGAAGAAGATGCCGTCGAAATTGATTCAAGTTATGGTTTAGTGCGTCTTGTTCTTTGGGCAATTCCGATGGTTGGTTTTCTTGGCACGGTGATTGGTATTACTTATGCGTTGGGCAATCTTGATTTGAACGCAATTCAAGAATCAAGTAAAGCATTATCCGCGGGACTCGCAATTGCATTCGACACAACAGCTCTTGCGATTGCGTTGGATTTGGTGTTGTATTTTGTGCAATTTTTGATTTATCGTGTTGAGGGTAATTTTTTACGTGAGGTTGACAAGGCGGTCAATGATGAGATTCGCGGGCGTTTTGAGTTATCGGATAAATTGGGGGACGATGGTCAAGTTACAGCTTTCCGCCGAATTTTGGAAACGTTGCTTGAATCGATTGAGCAATTAACGTTGCGCCAAACAAAAATATGGGAACAAAGCATGTCAACCGCGAACCAACGCTTTAGCCAATTGACGGAACAAAACGCTGAAATATTGAAACGATCTCTTGCCGAAGCGTTAGCTGAAAATATTAAAACGCACGCGAACCAATTAGTCGAATCGGGTAACGAAGTTTTGAACGCATCAAAAGAATCCGCGCAAACAATCGCAAAATCATTCCAACAAAATGTCGCAGCTCTTTCTCTTTTGCAATCCGGCATAATAAAGCAAACCGACGCAATCCAAAATATTGCCGAAACGAGCGGTCATTTGATCAAACTCGAAGAACGCCTCAAAGAAAATCTCGCGACAATTGCACAAACCGGTAACTTTGAAGAAACCGTAAACAGTTTAACGGCAGCTATACATTTGTTGAGCAGTAAGCAGTTACGTGCGGTTATTTAGTCAAAGGGACATGAAAGACAAAGTAAATATTCACTTATACTCAAGCTGTTTTAAAATTCACGAAGCTGAACAACCGCTTCACGTTGTTGCGCTTGCGTGTTCAGCTTCGGGAATTTTAAAGTAACTTGAGTATATATTTTTAAAAAGCCGGTTTCGGTATTAGTTAATTGCCAATGACAGTTTCAAACCGATCACGCCATTTGACGTTTGACAATAACAAGCCGACATTGTTACCGTTTCTTGCTGTGCTTTTGTGTACGATGGGGGCGTTGATAATGTTGCTTGTTTTGGTTGCGCGTGATGTTCGCGAACCAGATATTGTACAGAGACATCCATCGGCAACAATTTCTCAACCTAACCAGTTGCCCAAATCTGAACCGGCGGCGGGTTTGGAATCGAGTGAGGCGAGGCGGACGATTCCAATTTCTGAGGTGGAGGAGGCGTTGGAGAGTGTCGAGTATAATATTGCTGAGACGGAGTGGATGGCGAAGCAATTTACCGAATCTAAGACTGAGCTTGAGAAGCAGCTTGCTGATGGAGAGGCGTATCTTGCGTCGGTGGAGAAGCATACGGTGCAATTGCGGGACGAGGCGAAGCGGCTTATTGAGCAGATGAAAATTTTTGAGCAGGGTGAGGGCAAACGTGAGGAGGTTGATCTCAAATCGCTTGACCAATTATTGAAACAAAAAATCGCCGAGCTTGACGATGCGGAGAAGCGGTTGGCGGAGTTGCGGGACAAGTTGAAGGGCAAGGCGAAATCTTTTGCGGTGGTGCCGTATCGCGGGCGGAATGGGACGTTTCGGATTCCGGTCTATGTTGAGTGCAAGGGCGACAAGGTGATAATTCAACCGGAGGGAATAGAGTTGACGGCGCAGGATTTTTTGGCGATGGATCGGGCGGACAATCCTTTTGATTCGTTGTTACGGGTTGCGCGTCAATATTATTCGGAGACTGGTCAAGTTGAGCGTGGGATGGAGCCGTATCCGCTTATTATTATTCGTCCGTCGGGTATTCATGCGTTTAGTGCGGCTTATGCGGCGATGGGCAATTGGTTAAAGGATTTCGGGTATGAGTTAGTGGCGGAGGATTGGAACATGGAGTATCCGAAGCAGAATGACGAGTTGCGGGCAAGGATGGAAAAGCAGCTGGTAATTTCTCGCCAACGTTTACAAGGTTACATTGCGGCGATGCAAATACGGGACGGCGGCAACAATTCATATACTGCGAGAGGTGTTGCCCCGAATTATTCGAGCGATCAAAATCCCCGCAACGGAGTAGGCGGACAAAATGAAAGAGACAATGTTCAAAATAATTCTTACGGTGCAAATCCGAATTGGCAAAATAAGGGCGATATTAAACGCGAGTACAAAGTTGTGGATGGGGTTGCTCAAGAGGTTAGCGAGCCGGAGGTTGTCGGCAATTCGGGAATAAATTCGGGCAATCGAGCCGGCGCGAATTCTAATTTGAATCCGGCCGATTTAAATTCGGACAAAACAACACGCCCAACCGAATTGACCAATACTGAAACGGCGAATCTTGCAAACCGCAGTGATAATTTTCGTAACAATAATAACGCGGGCAACACGTCGAGTAGTGATTTGAATAATCCGGTTGTTTATAATCGTCGTGATGTGGTTGATTTTTCGAGTGGTCAACAGGGTGCGGATTTTAATTCGGACAAGGGCAAGGGCAATGAAAATCCATTGCGTGAGACTGTCAAAAAGTTATCGCCAGCAACTAATGCTCAAGAATTGCCCAATTCTAAAAATTCAGATGTGCCGTCGAGTTTAGCGTCCAAAATGCCGTCAACTTCATCGCCGATGGGTTCTGATGGTCAACCGGCGTTTGGCGGCGGTCAACCGATGCCGTCGGATTCAAGTGCGGCATCTGATGTGAGTATTCGTGCGGGGCGTGTATTTAGTTCACCGGTTCGGCGTGGTATAAGGATTCATGTTGGTTCGGACAGGTTTGTGATTGTTCAGCAAACCGGTTTTGAAGTACCGCGAACGATTATGACGAAGTATTCAACAAAGCAATCGATTGTTGAGTTGGTAAATGCAATTTCGGATTTTGTTGAAACGTGGGGAATTGCCGGCGAGAGATTTTATTGGCAACCTGTGTTGAAAGCCAAAATACTAAACGGCGGAGAACATCAATACAACGAATTAAGACAATATTTACTCAATGACAACAAAATAAACATTTCGATTGAACAAGAATAAGGCATTGCCCAGATAATGCCTTAAAGTTAAGGGTGGTTTTGTACTATCACGTGTCCTTCCCCTAGGCACTTATACCGTAGCCGGTAAGGCGATAGGCTTCGCCCCTGAACAACCGCTTCACGTTGTTGCGCTTGCGCGTTCAGCTTCAGGAATTTAAAGTAGCTTCAGTATACCACTCACCACTTGCCACTTTTGAGATATTTTGGGCAATGCCTAACATAATTTTTGTGCGAAGGTTTTTAGAAAATTCTTTATTTGCTTTCGTGGTTTTTATTATTTAGTGTAATTATGTTAAGACGTAGAAAAAAAATAGTTGGTGTTTCGGAGGAGATGGATGGTCAGGATTCGTTTCTTGATATTGTGTCGAATATTGTCGGCATATTGATAATACTTGTGATGATTGCGGGTGTTCGGGCGCAAAATTCCGGCAATGTTGATCCGCAACAAGTGGGGGTTGACGATGAAAAGAAATTACGAGGCGAGTCTGATTCGTTGGGTTTGCCTGTTATTCAAGAGGCTGGGGCGAAGTATGCGAATGAGAAAATGATTCGTGGTGTTGAGGAGAAATTTGTTGAGTATAAAACCAAAGAGCAAGACACGGAAAATATTCGGCGTGCGATTACGGACATTCAGGCAACGGCGGGTCAGATTGCGGAGCAGATTGAGTTGCAGGAGGTTGAGCGGGAGAAGTTATTGGGGTTGATTGTTGATTTACGGGCGGAGATTGAAATACGGGCGGAGGAGCGTGGCGAGAGTGCGAAGGCGCAAGTTGAATTGCAGCGCAAGTTGAACGAGGCGGATGCGAAGTTGACGCAACTTGGGCGGACTAAGCAATGGCTTGAGGCGGAGCGTCCGAAGACGGTAGTGATGGAGAACATGCCGACGCCGATTAGCAAGACGGTTGAGGAGAAGGAGGTACATTTTAGGCTCAAGCAGGGCAAGATTATTTATGTACCGATAAACGAGCTTACTGAATCTTTTTTGCATGAGGTCAATTTGAATCAAGCTAAATTTTTCGCGAACAGGGCGACGACCGGTCGGGTGGGACCTATTTTTGATTTTGTGATGGATTATTTGGTCGTGCGTTACAATGCAACATTGGACGGTTCGGGAGGTGGGGTTGGGCAACGTATTGGGTTGGAGATGGCGGCTTATACGACGAACGGCGGCAATGTCGGGGTGTATTACAAGGATGCGATTTCGTCGGAGAATTCAGAGTTTTTGCGGCGGGTGCTGCAATTCAGGCAGAATGTTTATACGATTACGTTTTGGGTT
>JAIRWK010000145.1 GCA_031268995.1 Planctomycetaceae bacterium | reverse complement strand
AGACTATTGTTTTTCATTTTCACAAAACGTAGAAATCCAACAGCTTAATATTCAGCCAAGTAAACGCGAAAAATTTTGACCTTGCGCAAAAAACGATTTTGCGTTAAAACGGTCAAACTTTTGAACACAAAAGTTTCGCGTCTTGCCCCCCAACGAAAGGACAATAAGAGATTGTAACACAACCCACAAAAAAACACAACACCAATCTAAAAATTTTTCCAAACTCGTAAACCATACCGTAGCCGGTAAGGCGATAGGCTTCGCCCTACCGGTACGGTATATTGCTGCTAAGTGAAATTAAGTGTAAGATACTTTCAATTGAACAATACCGATTCCGGTATGGAAGATTCAAAAACAAATTCAACACAAAAAAATCAAAATCATGACAACGACATTTAGTAATTTAATAAATCCTCTGCTTCTCAAAGAACTCCGCCAATTTGTTCGTAACAGGTTTATTGTTGTTTTAATTAACCTTTATGTTTTAGCGATAGTGATTGCTTGTTTGTTCGCATTTGAGATAGGTGGTTGGCGCAATGTGTGGGAGGAAGTCGGGAAATACATCTTTTTTGCTCTGGCGAATACCAGTCTTTTAGTTGGGATTGTTGCCGTAGTGATACGAACCGTATGGACAACTTCAATCGAAAAAGTAAACGAAGACCTCATGTTCTACTCATCCATGACACCCGCAACCATTGTTTTGGGCAAAATCGCCTCCGGTATCATTTTAACATCGCTCTTAATGAGCATAACATTTCCGTTTGTTACGTTGGCGTATTTATTGCGGGGAATTGATATTGAGGCGATTTTTATTGTGATGGCGGTAATTTTTATTGTTATTCAGGTTCTGAACAGTTTTGCCGTTTTTGTTTCGGCGTTGAACAGACTCAAGTACTTTCCGTTTCTGTCAACTCTGGTAGTTGCAGCAGGGTCGTTTCCTGTGTATTTTGGTTCGGTGGCGTTTTTTCTTACAACTATTTATAGCGGTTCGTTAGATTATCGTGAAGTTGCTTGCCCTATTTTATTTCTTGCCGGTTCGTTAATGACGCTTTTTGTCTGCGGCGCAATAGCGATGTTTTCTCCGCCGACATCGAACAGAATGTTTTATGTTCGGATATTGTTGACGGCAATATTTGTGCTTTCGGTTTTGGGAGCGTATTTTGAAATTTTCGCCTCGCCGGCTGATCTTGCTTACGAAGTCATTGAAACCATCTGTCTGCTTTGTCTGCCGTTTATTCTTCTTATGATAGCGTGCGAGCGTGATCAATGGTCAATAAGAATCCGCAAAAATTTACCCAAATCACTGATATTCCGCTTTCTTTTATTTCCATTTTACACTGGTGCGGCGTGTGGGATAGTTTGGATTTTGTTTATGCTTGCGGTTATTGTGATGTTGGATTTATCTGTTGGTAATGGGATTGCGAAGGATTGGCAAATATATTTTCGGATTGGTACGTTTGTTTTTGCGTTTGATTATTGTGTTACGGCAATGTTGATTCGCAGTTGGTGTTTTAAGAAATTAAATTCGGCGTGTACGGCGTTTGTTACGTTATTTTTGTTATTCGCATTTACGTTGGGCAGTTTATTAGTTTTTCTTTTATTGGCACTTTTGTTGGGCGAGTCCGGTGTTACATTGAGTGATCCGTTGACGGCTTATTCGCAAAATGTATGTTCGGCTTTGAATCCGTTTTGCGATACCGTTTATTTCAATTCACCGGCGAGATCTGCTTATCAATATAGCGACCTACGAATTGCCGGAATGTTTACTTGGCTTTGCCTGCTAATTTTGCCGCTGGTAATATGGTTCAAAAGACAACTCCAAAATTTCAACCCCAACCTCAAAGAAATAATAAACTACGAAGAAGCACGCAAAATCGCACAAGATTCCGAAAAATAAAATAGACACGGGCAAGCACAAAATCAGCACGCAGATGACGCAGATTTGGAAGAGATATTCGCAAAATCAGAAAATAAAAAAAGTAAAATCCGATCTACGACTATCTTTAAAAATCTGCGTCTTCTGCGTGCTGATTTTAAAAAAGTGTTTTTTGGAAGTTCTCTTAATTAAAGAGTGTGCCGTATTGTGTTTTTTGTGCGTATTCATCTTTTGCCCCAAGATGGATGTATCCCTTTTCCGTCAAACAACGCCCGCGTGGAGAACGCAATAATAACTCGCTCCGCAACATAAACGGCTCCACCTCGTCAATCAACGTGTCCGGCGTAACATTCATCGTGTGCGCAACCGACTCTATCCCAACAGGTCCTCCGCCAAATACCCGCAATATTGTCTCCAAAAATTTTCTGTCTTGACCGTCCAAACCCAACTTGTCAATTCCTTGCATTTGCAGAGCGTCGTTTGCAACCTTAAAGGTAATTCGCCCATTCGCCTCCGCATCCGCAAAATCACGCACCCAACGTAATCGATTGTTCGCCAAACGCGGCGTGCCACGACTGCGAATAGCAATCTCATACGCTGCATTTTCCTCAATTGGAATCTCTAATTTGACCGCATTTCGTTGGACAATTGTTGACAGCTCGTCAACATCATAAAAATCAAGATGCTCCCGCATCTGAAATCTGTCCCTAAGCGGCGCAGAAATTAAACCCGTCCGCGTCGTTGCACCAATAAGCGTAAAAGGCTTCAGCCGAATATTCAACGTCCTAGCATTGACTCCCTCGCCCAACGTCAGATCAATCCTAAAATCCTCCATTGCCGGATACAAAAATTCCTCAACCGATTTTTGCATTCTATGAATTTCGTCAATAAACAGAACCGAACCTTCTTCCGCGTTTGTTAGATAGGGGACAATATCTTTGGGCGATTTCAAGGTTGCGCCGTTTCCGATTTGCATTGGTACGCCAAGCTCACGCGGAATACACATCGCAAATGTAGTCTTGCCCAATCCGGGCGGACCATCAAAAAGAATATGACCAAGAGTTTCTTTGCGTTTTCGAGCTGCGCGGATAGAGATTTGCAAACGGGAAAATACTTCGCGTTGACCGATCATATCGTTCATTCGTTGAGGTCGCAGCAACTTGTCTTCCTCAATCAAAAATCCCGCTTGCAATTGCTCACTATCAACATGCCCCAACCCCAAACCATCAGACAACCCCGCTTCGCCCGAATCCACACCTTCAGCCAAAACCTTGTCCGTCGCCGCCTTGTCAGATACAAAAATCGCCTCACGCATAAAAAACAAAAATTAAAATTTGACCACACAATAAATACACAACACAACAAAAAAAACTCTAAAGGAACCGACCAAAACATCATTTCACCTAATTTCCTCAACCAAAAAACCTCAGTAGCAACCAGTTAAAAAAACGCCAACCTCATTGCCTCATTAAACAGGTTTTGTGCGGATATGAAAGAATCAACAATATTCCAATGAGGTATACCGTAGTCGGTAGGGCGATAGGCTTCGGTATAACGGGACGGCAAAACATAGGCGAGTATATCCTTAATAATTAAATTTTGCAATACGATGCTTTAATCAGCATGGGTGGCGGGTTTCGGTATAGGTCGAAAAATTCGGCGACCTTGACGGAATTTTGAACGCAGTTAAAATTTGTCCGCTTGTTTCGCTTGGCAGAGTGTTTTGCAATTATACACTGAAGCTACTTTAAAATTACTGAAGCTGAACACGCAAGCACAACAACGTGAAGCGGTTGTTCGAGGGCGAAGCCTATCGCCTTACCGGCTACGGTATACTGGAGCTGAACGCGCGATCACAACAACATGGAGCGGTTGTTCAAACGGTATTTTTTGTTCCGTGAATCCTTAATGTCCTTTTTGTCCATCAAATTCTTTACTAATTTTGTTTATGTCAACGATATCGAAAACTAAAAAAATTGAAACGTTACAAAGGGCATTGCACCGCCGTTACAAATGGCAGTCGGAGTTGCCCGAACGAACTGTATTGGAACATCTCGTTTATTCCGCTCTTCTTGAAAACGCGCCCGCCGAATCGGCAACCACCGCGTATGAAGTGCTTGAAAGCTACTTTATTGACTGGAATGAAGTCAGAGTAACTACCACACCGGAACTCGCCGAAATAATCACAACATTGCCCGACCCAACCGGCGCGGCAGAACGTGTACGCAAAGCCTTGCGGGGAGTATTTGAGAAAACGTATATGTTCAATCTTGAAGAATTAAGAAAAAAAGGCAAAAGCCTCTCACAAGCTATCTCGTTTCTTAAATCTCTTGGCACGTTGAGTAGTTTTATGGCGGATTATGTAACGCAATTCGCATTAGGCGGACACGTGATTCCGGTGGACGAATCGACAATGCGAGTTTTTAGAATGTTGGATTTGGCTCATGTGAACAAAGAACGAACCGAAGAGTACGTACCCGGAATAGAACGCGCGGTATCAAAGAAAAACGGGATAATATTTACGATGGAATTGCATAATTTCGCATACTTGTTAAGGACGGCGTTGGATTCGGGGCAAGGTGCTAACGAATATTTATCCGTACTCAAAAATATCGACCCGCAAGCCCCAACCCGTAACTACACCCCGCCGGCATTGACCGTTCCAAAACCGCAAAAAGAAAGGAAAATTGTCCCAACGTCTGTAAGTATTCCATTTGCCGTAACAGCGGACGACGATGATTTTGACGAAGAACACAACGGGGCAGAAGTGGAATTTTTGCCATCGGGGTTGTGTGGCGGTTCTGATTTGGACGGGAAGTATCCCGCCGGAAAGATTAAGGTAAAACCAAAAAATAAGAAAAAAAATCCAAACGAGAAACCAACATCCCCACAACCCGAAAAAGATAAACCAACTCCATTAAAAATCCAAACAATTGCACCTGAAAAAAATACAGAACCTAAAACCACAACAGACACAATTGACAAAGCCGTTAAAGATAAAACTAAAGATAAGAATAAAGACAGAGGCAGCAATGTTGCGGTATCGGCGGAGGTAACTTCAGTTATCCAAAACGCCGACAATAAAGATAAACATAAAAACGAAGACAAAAATAATAATTCCGCATCCAAAGATTCCGAATCAGCAAAAACAAATCAGACAACACAGAAAAAAATTGTAACAAAAAATAATACAACAGCGGTTAGAAATAACTCGCGGCAAATTCAAAAAAACGCCGTTGCAAAATCACAAAAAACCGACAGAAATAAAAGCCGACAAAAAACAGATAAAACAAAAAACATCAGCAAAAAAGATCCCGATCAAGCAAAATTGCAAAAAACAACAAAAGACGAAAAACGACAAAACACCCCACCCCAAAAATTAAATAACAAACAAAAAGAATCTAAAAATAACGTCAAAAAAATCGTAAAAATAATTAAAAAAGAAAGTAAATCCGTTACAAAACAATTACAAAAAAAACGCCCCAAATGAAATTTTGTATCGGTTTCGGTATACCGTAGCCGGTAGAGCGATAGGCTTCGCCCTTGAACAACCGCTTCACGTTGTTGGGTTTGCGTGTTCAGCTTTAGGAATTTTAAGGTAGCTTCAGTATATAAGGAGAATTATTTATGTCAGGACATTCACATTGGGCTGGGATTAAGCACAAAAAGGCACTTGTTGATGCAAAGCGCGGCAAGTTATGGAGTAAATTGGCGAAGGCGATAATTATTGCGGCAAAGATGGGCGGCGGCGATCCTGATGCGAATATACGTTTGCGTGCAGCAATAGACGAGGCGAAAGCGGTTAGTTTGCCAAAGGAAAATATTGCCCGTGCAATTAAACGTGGAACGGGTGAGCTTGGTTCGGAGCAACTTGACGAGTTAGTTTATGAGGGTTACGGTCCCGGCGGCGCGGCGGTGTTGGCGGAAGCTGTTACCGACAACCGTAACCGCACCGCGCCGGAAATAAGAAAAATCTTTGAAGTGTGCGGCGGAAAGTTAGGTTCTACCGGTTGTGTTGCGTGGAATTTTGAGAAGAAGGGGTTGTTCATAATTCCAAGAGCTAATTTGACCGAAGAAACCGTAATGGAAATCGTACTTGAAGCAGGCGCAGACGACGTAACAGAAACCGATGATACCTTCGAAATAACTTGCCTGCCAACCGAATACGATTCCCTCTCAAATGCATTGGCAAAAGCAAAAATCAAACCGGAAGAATCACAATTAAGCCTAATGCCAAAAGACACCGCAGAAATCAACGACATCGATACCGCATCAAAAATCATAAAACTAATGGAACTACTAGACGATCACGACGACATCCAAAAAGTATCATCAAACGTCAGCATCCCAGATGATATAATGAACCAGATAATTTGATCGATCTTTCTAAATGGGCATAAAGAACTGAAGGGATGTTTTTTAGTGAAACGGTTCCTTTATCCCTCGTGTTCCTTAAAAATCGATCAAAAATCTCTACGTTATATTTTTTGATCTTTTCAGATTTGTTTTTCGTAGACGCGGTATGTTTTGGTTCGGATTGCGCCGCCTTTTTCGAGGCTTCCGCGTGAAAAAGAATTTGATTCCAAGACCCATGAAAATTCGGCATCGACCACCTTGTTTTCCAAGATTTTCGGAACCATCGCGTTAAGAAGTAACATGCCAAGTCCCATCATTTGATATTCCGGCAATACATTTGTGCTGATAACTCTAATTGTTTTTATTTCTTCTTTTTTTCTCAACAATTTGAATATGCCAAAGGGAAACAGCCGTCCGTTGATTGCTTTTATTCTTGGGTTGTAATCGGGCAACGCGAACGAAGCTCCGATCATTTCGCCTTTGAGTTCAACCGCCGTCGTCAACTCCGGTATCATTAGCCGTTTAAGAAAAAATGCCATTTCTTTAATTTCCTTGTCCTCCATCGGCACAAATCCCCACGTGTTAGTGAGCGATCTATTGTAAATTCTCAAAAATTGCTCAACATCTCTTTGGAAATTTTTTGTGTCAACAGCTCGCAGTATAACACCGGTTCGCTCTTTTATTTTATCGCAAATCGGTTGCAATTTAGCGTTGACTTGTGGAAGCATTGCTATCTCGCCCCAATACGCGTACAAATCTTGTACTTTTTTGAAATTATTTTGTTCAACAAGATTTTCGTAGTATTTTGGGTTATAAGTCATCATAAAAGTCGGCATCAAGTTGAAGCCGTCAATAAGCAACCCAAGAGTATGATTTAACGACGGATTAACAGGACCTCTGATAATTTTGCAACCGTTATTTTGCAACCAATCACCGGCAGTATCAAACAACAGTTTCGCAACATCCGCATTATCCACACACTCAAAAAAACCAAAAAAACCAACGCCATCATTGTAACGTTCAAGATGTCCGCGATTAAGAATTACACAGATTCGCCCGACGGTCCGTTTTCCGTCAACTGCTATAAACGCTTGACACGAATTTTTAATATAAAACGGATCGCGATGCCCGAAAAAAGAAAATCCAACCAACCCCGATTGCTCTATCCTGATTTGCGGAACCCAAAGCGGATCGCCTTCGTAAACTTGCGAAGGAAAATCGAGAAAACTTTTTTGTTGAAACCAATTTTTAGCGGCTATGACCTTAACTGACACAATAATATACCAAAAGTTGTTTTAAAAATTCCCGAAGCTGAACACACAATCGCAACATCGCGAAACGGTTGTTCGAGGGCGAAACCTACCACCCACATCGTACCCAAAACAGAGCATAACCGACATCGAAAAAAAAGGCGGGCAAGACTGATATCCGGTTTCTTTACAGTCTTAACGCCGCCTGATTTAGTACAATTATTTTAATTCTACTTGAACCATAAAATGTTGCCTTGCATATTGCAGGCTGCTGATTATTTGCAAGGTGGCGGAACCACTTTGTCACAAGGATCGGCAATCGCAACTTTATCGCATGGCGGAGCTGCAACTTTCTCACATGGTTTCGCGGCAACCTTCTCGCACGGCGGAGCAGCAACTTTTTCGCATGGTTTCGCGGCAACTTTTTCACACGGCGGCGCAGCAACTTTCTCGCACGGCTTCGCGGCTACTTTTTCACACGGCGGCGCAGCGACTTTCTCGCATGGCTTCGCGGCTACTTTCTCACATGCCTTTATCACCTTTTCTGCTTTAACGCAGGGAGGGACAATTTTTTCGCACGGCTTCGCAGCAACTTTCTCGCAGGCTTTCACTTCTTCACAAGGCTGCACTTCGCAACACGGCGTGCAAGACCTGCTCACCGTGCCAACAAAAAGCCGTTCAAGCAGACTAACATGTCTGTGACGTACTGTATTGCAAGGCTCGCAGGGTTTAACTTCTTCACAAGGTTCGACGGCATAGGTAAATGACACAACACTGAAAGTCAATGCAGCCACTAACGCCGACAACACAAATTTACGGGACATTACTTTACTCTCCTTTAGGTTTCTGAGTTTCGTGCATGTACACGCTGTACAAACACTGAGGTAGATTGACTGGACGGGCATACCACACAACTCGTCAAGCTAGACTTGCAAAAACTTTATGTTCGCAGTCTAGCACCGTTCCTAAAAACATTAAACGAATCAAGCAGTAAAATGCACAAAAAACGTACTTGCGCAATCGCAACATAAGCCGAAGTATCCCAAAGCCAGCACGGACGGTAGGCTTCGCCCTTGAAAAACTACTCCGCGTTGTTACACTTGCGTGTCCAGCTTGCAGGAATTGAGCATACATAATCTTTGACAATGCTACCTCACACACTTATCGTTTGTTTGGCTTACAACCATTACCATTTATAGCAGTACCCTGTACAATTTATCCCACCCGCGCAATTTACCAAAATACCATTTTCGTATTCTTGACAACGAAACATTAGCTAAATATTCGCCTAACTAAAACCGCTCAAATTTCCCTCAAATCAGACATATAAATATTGCAATACTAATTAGTTAAACTCTCAATTTGTCCTGTATTTGTCGTGAAAGGGTATTGAAAAAGCAATGCGCAAAAAGAATTTTTGTGATTGCCGAATGTAATGTTTTTATGTTTTGAATTGGACTTTCACGATAATTCGGTTTGCTATTTTTTTAACCAAAATACCGAAATAAGCGAAAATACTTTGTCCATTTAAAAATCAGCACGCAGATGGCGCAGATTTTGAGGAGATATTCGCAAGATCAGAAATATAGAATCTGCGTCATACCTAGCCGGTAGGGCGATAGGCTTCGCCCTTGAGCAACCGCTTCACGTTGTCGCGCTTGCGTGTTCCGCTTCGAGAATTTCAAAACAGCTTGAGTATATTTGCGTGCTGATTTTTTAAAATGGTTTTTTTGCAAAAAATTGATCTTGCGTCAAAATCGGATTTTTGGGAAACTACGCACGAGATTTTGTTGATGTCAATTTGCAAAATGCGAAATGATAGAAGGGTGAGCCGAAAGAATAATGAAAAATGAGCCGAAAAATATTTTTTGTCGGAGGCGATTTAGAATTTGCCGATGTGAAATTATGCGCATTATTAAAAATTTATGGATTGGCGGTAGTTTAATGATTTTGCTGACAATTCTGGTGGCGATGTTTGGTTGTTCAGCCGGACGTTCTTTGGGTGTTGGTGATTTGGAGCTTAGGAATGTTGCGCCCATCGGCAACCCGATATCTATACCGTCGTGTGATCATGAATTTCTTTGGGAGGTTTTGGCGGATGCTTTTAATTCTCATTTTGAAACGGATCGTGAGATGCCGATACGTCTCTACGACAATGTTCTCACGGAAGGACGGCTTGACGGAAAACCGAAGATTGGGGCGAGTTTATTTGAGCCTTGGCATTCTGATTCTGTTGGTTGTACTGAGCGGTTTGATTGTACATTGCAAACGATTCGCCGCCGTGCGATTTTGCGTGTTATTCCGCAAGTTGGCGGCTATCAAATCGAGGCATTTGTTTACAAGGAACTCGAAGACAATCCGCACCCGTTAAATTCTCCCGTTTCAACGGCAAATATGAGATTTAAGGACGATGTTGATGTATTTTTGGGCAAAATTGAAGTTGATCGCGGCACGGCAGGATGGATAATGGTCGGACGCGATACGACGATGGAACAACGATTGCTGAGAGAAATTTTGTACAGACTCGAACACCCAAAAGAAATAATACGAAAATCAAAAGCCCCAATAAGAGGATAAAAATCCGCCCAAACACAAAAAAATCGATACGGGCAAACCCCACCGCCCATACGATCTAGGCATCGCCCGAAAATAAAATTATACCGTAGCCGGTAGGGCGATAGGCTTCGCCCTTGAACAACCGCTTCACGTTGTTGCGCTTCCGTAATCAGCTTCGGGAATTTCAAAACAGCTTGGGTATAAAGAGGAAGCACCTTACGGCATAATTGTTTTTTACCCGAAAAGAGCTTCGATACAAATTGATGACCATGATTCGAATCCGCTCAAATCTTTTAACATCTCATTGACCGGAACAAAACCGGACTCTATCAAATCTTCTTCGTTTGATTCCATTATAGGTTGCTCAAGATTGAACAAATGCACTATGCCCAAATGAACCGAACCAACTTCCGAACTATCATCGTTGATCAATCCCACGCACGACTCCTTGTACGCCGCACCAACCACAACCTCCTCGCGTAACTCCCGCAACATGCCTTCCCTATAAAAATCATGATCCACAACTCCCGCCCCGCACGCATTGGACTCCGACAAACAACGCAAATCCTCCGACGAAATATGACCGCCAACGCCCACACTTCGTTTGCTGTGAAGCCGCCGTTCGCCCATGCCTTTACCGCGAACATATTGAAATAACTGAACGCCACCGTCAGAATCACGGTAAGAAAAAATCATGTAAGGTATCAATTGCTTAAACTCCGTATCAACCTCAACCTCACTCCGTAACCTAAACGAAACATTATCCGGCGAAAGAAGCTCGCCATAATAACGCACAACATCCCGCGAAAAACCATTAAAATAACCAAGTTGCCGAAATAATTTAGTCGGAACAACAAGCACTCTCTCTTCCATATTTATCTTTTTCGTTCAAAAAATTTACAGGATTTTCTAAAAACACCGCGAAGACGGAGAAGGAAAGAAATTTCTTTACGTATTTTTTCTTTTCCGTTCCCATTCGCTGCCCGACCAGCCGTCAACAATTACGCTACGTTTGGGCATAAAAAACGATACCACAATACACACAACCGATGCCAATACCAATAACGAAAAAATAACCACACGAGTATAATATTTGTATTTTAATTCTTGATAATTCATCTGAAAATTGTAACTGAAATTCGACCCCAACTGTAGAACTTCAAAATACCTGAATAAATCAAAAGGAAACATTCGATCAACATCTTTATCAGTTGTCCAAAGTACCGCGTGTTCGTATTGCGGAATCGGCGTAGAATCTTGGACGAGCATTTTTTCGCCGTAAGAAAGATATACCACCTTCTGCGAAACCTCTCGCGGATGCGGATACCTGCCGGCAAAATAAATCAAAGCAATCACCGACGGAAATAATAAAATTAACCCAAACCAGAAAAAACCTCGCCGAAATACGCCCGTTTCCTCCTTACGTTTTTTGGCAACCTCCACAACCTCATCCAGTTGCTTAATCTTCAACATCGTCGGCACAACACGAACCGCACCACACTCAAGACATTTGATCTCCGAGCCTGCTTGCGAAACCTCTATCGGTTGCGACGAACCACACGAACACGGGAATTTATAGAATTTACTTGCCATCGTTAAATCTGTTTTTGGTTAATGGTCTGAAAAGTTTTTTTTAAGGGACGTGAAGGACATAAGGGGCATAAATGACATTGAGAAAAAATTACACTATACTGAAGCTACGTTAAAATTCCTGAAGCTGAACACGCAAGCGCAACAACGTGAAGCGGTTGTTCAAGGGCGAAGCCTATCGCCCTACCGGCTACGGTATAAATCGGTTTTGACGACTATAAGCACAAAGAACAGTCTCACCCCGTCCCTTCTGTCCCCTCTGTCCCTAATGTTCCTCATTCATTGTCAAAAAAATTATCTGAATAGTAGATCGTTCATGTTATATTTTCCGGCGGGTTTATTGTGGATAAATTTTGCTGCGGCGATTGCTCCGAGTGCGTAGCAGTCGCGGCTTGTTGCTTTGACGGAAATTTCCAGTGCCTCGCCAAGTAAACCAAATAAAATTGAATGACTGCCCGCATCATCTCCAATTCTTATCGAATGAAAACCGATTTCATTGTGTTGTCGTTTACCGATTTGACCTTCGCGACCGTATATTTGTTTATTTTGTCCCATTTCTTCCGAAATTATTTGTCCGAATTTTAGGGCGGTACCGCTTGGCGAATCGACTTTGTAACGGTGGTGCGATTCAACAATTTCAACATCAGCATCTTTGTCTGAAAGAGTTTTCGCCGCCGATTTGCAGAGATTCATTGCTAAATTTACCATCAAACTCATACTCGGCGAAGTCAACACCGCAATCCGCCGCGACGCTTCGTCAAGCAATTTATTTTGTTCCAATGTCGTCCCTGTTGTTGCGAAAACCAACGGGATCCCAAAATTGACACAACTACCGACAATATTTTCTGTCGCTTGCGGTGTTGAGAAGTCGATCAAAACATCAACACGCCGCTCAATATTTGCCCTCAAGATCACACCAATTTGACCAACTCCGGCAAGCTCGCCCGCGTCCGTACCGATTTTCTCGTGCGATTCCGTCTCCAACGCCGCCGACAATTCAAGCTCTTTGTCCGCAGAAA
The DNA here is from genome assembly GCA_031268995.1 of Planctomycetaceae bacterium. GTDB lineage: Bacteria > Planctomycetota > Planctomycetia > Pirellulales > Thermoguttaceae > WRKP01. The sequence goes on along the minus strand of JAIRWK010000145.1, from coordinate 11,666 downwards.
TAATTGCTATCAAACGCCGTCCCATTCGTCCCGCCGCACCGCTAACCGCAACTTGTATTTTAGACATAATTATACTCAAGCTATTTTAAAATTTCCGAAGCTGAACACACAATCGCAACAACGTGAAGCGGTTGTTCAAGGGCGAAGCCTATCGCCCATAACGGCTTCGGTATAACTCCCCCTTTTAATATTCCTCCGAGAACCGTTTATGGATTGCGATGAATTGTTCTTCCATGTTAATAAAACAGTCAACAACATCCGGATCGAAATGTTTATAACGTCCCTCAAGAATGATTGATTTTGCCGATTCGTGTGTGAATGCTTGTTTGTAAACACGTTTTGAAATCAATGCGTCATAAACATCCGCGAGAGCAATTATTCGCCCGCAAAGCGGAATATCTTCGCCGATTAAACCGTTTGGATAGCCGCTTCCGTCGTATTTTTCGTGGTGTGTTGCGGCGATATCGCGTGCCATTTTGAGGAATGATGCGCCGGGGAATTTGCTTAAAGTTGCGTCGAGGGTTTGGGCGGCTATTGTCGTGTGTGTTTTCATTATGTCAAATTCATGCGGGTCAAGCCTGCCGGGTTTCAAGAGTACCGAATCGGGAATACCGACCTTGCCAATATCGTGCAACGGACTCGTTTGAAAGATAAGCCGTACAAATTCAGGATCAATCGCATCCCGATATTTTTCTACCATCGCCATTCTTTGGGCAAGTGTACGGCAATAATATTGGACACGTTCAAGGTGCGCTCCCGTGTCAACATCGCGTGACTCCGCAAGTTTAGCCAGAGCAAAAATCGCAACATCGCGAGTCTCAAGTGATAAAATTCGCTCGCCTGACCGTAATCTTGCCAACACTTCATCGGGTTTATAAGGTTTCGCAATAAAATCATCAGCACCGGCAGAAAGCCCCTCAACCATTTCCTCCTTGTGGGACGTGAGCAAGATAAAGTAAACGTAGCCGGAATATTCACCCGAACGCACTTTACGACAGAGTTCCAAACCCGTCATAATCGGCATCTCCCAATCCGAGATAACCATACGACAAGAACTCGTTTCAAGAATTTTAAGAGCTTCCTCACCGTTCATCGCGGCAAGCACCTCATACCCCGCGTCGGTCAACAACGCCTTGAGTGCTATCAGAGCAAGTCTACTGTCATCAACTATTAACACCTGCATAACAAGTAGTTTTAATGTCTGTTGTACCGGACACGCCCCAAGCTTCAGCAATACAAAAATAAAAACGCCGACCAAAAAAAATATAAGCCGACAAAGATCGCCAAAAGTCCAAGCATGAACAGTTAAAAAAAATGTAACTATTCAGTAGTATAAAACCGTTATTTGTACAGGAGTTACAATTTGTCAAAATTAAGTGATTTATGTCAATAAATATAGGTACAAAAACCTAAGCTGTTAATATTTAAGCAATTATGGATTTGATCGTTAAATTTACAACAAATCGGTAATAGGATTTAACTCCTTTAGTATAAATCTTTTTAGGCTACTGAATAGTTACAAAAAAATATCATACCGTAGCCAGTAGGCTTAGCCCTTGAACAACCGCTTTCGCTTTGTTCAGCTTTAGGAATTGTAAAGTAGCTTTAGTAATGTCAAAAGATACAATGCAACAAACGCATTTCAAAATTTGACAAATTTCAAAAGCGAATAATTCAGGATTTTATCTCCTAAGATTTCATGAGTCAAGCACGGCATAAAAAAACAGCATATTTTGGGGGGAGTTTTCTGTATTTTTTTCAATATTTTTTTAAGGGATATTGGGGACGAGAGCATTATGCCTAAAAACCACCTGTAACGGAAGCGTCCCGCTTCCGGTTGCGCCACCGCTAAAGGACTAAAATGAATTTTTAGGACTTCCCTATAGCTGATTTTCCCCGTCTCGTTAGGGACGAAATGTCGGTGGAAACACGCGATTTAAAAAACGCCGTCCCGTTAGGGACGGAATGTGAGGACATTTCAGACGGTTTAGTTTTAATCACATTGTGTCCCTAACGGGACACGAAATATGTTTTTACCATATTTTCTACCAACATTTCATCCCTAACGGGACGAGGAAAATACATCTGGTTATCACCGATGCGTAACATGAGTTATAGACAAAAACGCAACGAGTGATACGATAGCCAAAGTAAATAAACCGCCTATCACGATAGCAAAAATTGCCCGACCTTTGCCGCCCATTTTTTCACCTCGCGCTTGACGCTTCTTAATGTCTCGCAATGCAAGAATGCCAAAAAGCAAAGCAAACGGCGCAGGTACAACCAAAACCGAAAACAACCCCGTATAACCCGCAATAATAGATAACAGCGTTGCCCTGCTCGGCACCAAATAACTGAGCAACTTTGCATCCGTATCATCTTGAAGACTCGACACGCCAAATCGGCTATTACAATAAGGACAAGATATCGCATTGTCCGGCAATACCACATTACATTCAGGACAATTCATCTGAATAGTTATATTGAAGTGTTTACAATTTACAAAACCGGACACGCTAGCGCAACAACGTGAAACGGTTGTTCAAGGGCGGAACCTACCGCCCATACCAGCTTCCGTTATCGCTAGGAATTGGTAACGTGCGCTTCGTAGATAATGCTGATAGCAACAAAGATCACAATTGCGATAATATAAAGGACAAAGCCAATCGTCCCAATAAGATTACACCAAAATGCTGTAGTCGATTTCGATTTTGCGTCGGCATAATCGCCAGCTCGAAATGCAGATTTTGCCAGAATTGACATGACAACCGCAATAACACCAAGCGGAAGACACATAAACGTCGTGATAGCCGACCAAATAAGATAGTCAGGCGGCGGACTAATACTCACATTGTTGTTTAGTTGCGGATGACTATATTGCGGTTGTTGCGTAAACAATCCATCAACTTGTCCGGCTGGAAAAAAATACTGTTCACCATCGGCTCCCACTATGGTTTGCGGTGTTACAACGCCCCGACCAATCAACGACTTCAAATCATCATTCGTTACCGGACCTTTCTTATTGCCAAAACTGTCGTAATAAAACCACTTCGCCATGAAAAATTCTCCGCATCAAAAGGCATCTGCCGAATCTTTGACCACCAATCACAATTGGCAGATTTCATGTAGAAAAAAATAGAGGGATTCTATTCATGAAATTTACTCGCATCAATATCGTCAAGTACAATGACATTGTTTATTGAACCTGCGAGTTTGGGGTTATGCCAAGTCCAAACTACCTCGCCTCTGCTGTTAAATTCTACAAGTTGCACGCCTTTGTTACTGTCGTTTGCACCGTGTCCTGTCCATGTTGCAACAACCAGATTGCCATTCTTTAGAATTTGCATTTTGGAGAAGAAGATAAATTTTAGACCTTCAGGAGCCGGTAATCCGCCCAACTTGCGAACTTCCTTATTATCCTTGTCATACTCCGCTACAAAACAACCATAACCGGCAGCCACTAACAAATTACCATCCGGCTTCTCAAAAACATGATAAATATGCCGCGCACCCGACACCCTAAACTCGCGTAATACCTTGCCCGTTAAATCAATCTCATTGACCCAATCGTCATTGCACCCAAACAGAATTGTCCCGCGCGGCGTGCGCCTCGCAACTCTGATCGTTTTCTTTTTCTTCTCAACCGGAGTCTCGCTGAGTAACTTGCCATCAGCATCAAGTAAATAAAATTGATAGCCTCCCGATTTATTGCAACCAAGAAGCGTTTTGCCATCAGGAAACCTAACCGCAGTCATTGTCTGTTTGTACTTCGGATCAGATACCTCACGCACAACCTCGCGCGTCCGCAAATCATACTCGCGAAACCCGCCCTTGTCCGTCAACGCCACAAGAAGACGATTGTTACCAACAAGCTGCAAATCCCACACACCGCCATCCGGCAACTTGATCGCCCAATCATTTTTTGAATCAAATTGATCCACAGACAATATCTGCTTACGCGATTCGTCAAGCAACAAAAACTTGTGCTTAATTGCATCCTCCGCAAATAAATTCGCAGTAACCGCACAAGACATCACCGCCAGAACACAAACTCCGGCAAACATAAAACTTTTACGCTTCATTTTTTCGACCTCAATTTTTCAGTGCTACACCACAACCAACACAGGCGGCAGGTTTTGTCCTTAAGCAACCGTTTTGCGTTGTTGCTCCCGCATGTTCAGCTTTTAGGGAATTTAAAATAAACACTTTAAGATTTTTTACGGTGTCTGATTCTTGCCCGCATTCGTCTTTTTTTCCGTCCGATTTTACGTCTTCCTTTTCCCGTCTTTTTTGTTCCCACAACAAATTCTCCAAAATTAGTTTAGTTTATGCCAAAGCCGACAAAGGCGTTAGACTCCACCCTTGAACCAACGCTTCGCGTTGTTGCGTCCGGCTTCCGGAAATTCAAAACAACTACAATACCTATTATACTCAAGCTACTTCAAAATTCATGGAGCTGAACACGCAAGCGCGACAACGTGAAGCGGTTGTTCAGGGGCGAAGCCTATCGCCTTACCGGCTACGGTATAACGGTACAGATTGAGATTGTCGGGGCTCGGACCCGAGACCTACGGATTAAAAGTCCGTTGCTCTACCAACTGAGCTACAATCTCATTTTTTCGCTTCTGTCAAATCTTGCACCAAAAAGGACAAGTATGATACACGCTCGCGAAATTCCGTCAAGGGATACCGAAACACAACCAAATACGGAATAATTTTTCAATGGGTACTAGTTGACCGACAGTACTACATTGGTTTACAATCTTGGCGTGGTGAGTTGCGGCGTGGGTTATGCGGTTGAGAGATTGACCGACATTCGAATAAAATTAATTTTTAGAAATTCCCTAAAGAATAAGGAAAGGTTTCGCAAATGTTCAATAGAAAAATTTACGGTAATGATAAGTGCAACAATAATGATAGTCGGACAAAATCACTGTTGAGTTTGAGTTTCTTTTGTCGGGTATTTTTTGTTACGATATTTTGTCTGTTGTTTGAGACGGTTTTTGTTTTTGGGCAAAATTTTAAATCGTGGGAGGTTGACAGTGCGTTGTCCGCCAAACGAGACGAAATAATGACGGCAATGAAACAAGGTAACGCACCAGCGGCGAATCGCGCCGATTGGAATGCGTTTTTTGATAAATTTTATTTCGCACGCTGGACAACCGACGGCAACATTGGTTTTGTCCAAACTTATTCACGCGACTTGATCACACGTGATTTGAAAAACGCTACAGGCGGCGCACGAACTTTTTTTCTTGCCAAATCTCTGGAAACATTGATGAAAATGGTGAACGATAAAACACTCAACCCAACAGCACGATACAACGCGATCTTGACCGTCGGTCAGTTGGCAACTAAAGAAGCAGCTCCCCCCGAACCGCCGACATATTACGAAGATGCACTCAAACAACTGATTGCCCTGTACGATAACGAATCGACCGCAGAATATATCCGTTTTGGTGCGTTGGTTGGTATCGTTCGCCACGCGCAGGCGGGAATAAGTAACGAAGAATTTAAGAATAATAAAGTACCCGCAATCTTCATCAAAACTATCGAATCAAAAAGTCCGGTTGCTGATCGGGATGCAGATGATCAGCAAAAATTGGATTGGTTGCGGACACGTGCATTTGACGGTTTGGCAGCTCTTAAAATCGCCGATCAAAACGTGATGCAAAATGTGCTTACTGTTATCAAAAATGTAATTAGGTCGGAAACAGAGTCTTTTGATATGCGTTGCAGAGCGGCGCGTCTGTTGGGCGAACTCGATTTGCAATCCGTAGCGGACAAAATAAAACCGGCAGAGTTTGGGCAAATCAGCGGTTTGTTAATATCGCTCACGAAATCATATTGTGATTGGGAAGTCAACAAAATTGATTCAATGGTGAACAAGTCGTTTGGCGGAAGACAACCGAATAACCCGTCAATGCCAAGAATGCCGGTTGGCAGATTTGACGGTATGAGCGGAACCGGTGAAAATACGGTTGTGGAGCCGCCGTTTGCCTCGTTGCCGTTGTCTGTTCAACGGGAAATCATAGTAACAACACAACGGGTTAAATCAAATTCACTTTATTATTTGTTGTATGGAATGCGCGGCGGCAAATTAACAGGACCAACATCAAACGGTATCATTTCCGTTTTGAAAACCGACGACCCAAATAATAAAAAATTAAGTTCGACAACAAAATCAATTGCGAGTTTGATTGAAATACTCGATAAAGGTAAGCCTGAAACCGCAACAACTGGCACCTTGCCCACTAGAACACCAAGACCAGTAGCCGCAGCAAAAGGTCAATACAAAGTAAATTTCACAACCTTGCGTGAAGCTCTACAGAAATGCAGCGACGAAATATCCGAAATCATAACCGGTAAAAAAGTCGAACCCGATCAGCCAAAAGCCGCGTAATTTTTTGTAATTCATGCTTGAAATGAAAACATCTAGGGAACTTCCCAAAACCGATCTTTCGCAAGCGACTTTAACAAAGCTCCGAAAGATCGTAATCATTAGTGTATGGCAACTAGCAGGAAATTTTCGGCAAACCTTTAACGAAAACATAACCTCATTTTCACCCAATTTTTTTAACAAAACAACTTCAGTAGCAAATAGTTAAAAAAACACCAACCTCATTACCTCATTATACCGAAGCCTATTGCCTTGCCAGCTACGGTATAATGAGGTTTACGTGTGGAGGGATTTGTTGGCTACTGAGGTTGTTTTGTTAAAAAAATTAGGTGAAAATGAGGTTTTAGGGAGTTTCCTCTAATCATTGGGAACGAGGACAAAAGAAACGACGCGACGGATGTCAATAATGATTTTCACGTCAATCGAAATTCAATGTGGTGTATGCCGTAGCCGGTAGGGCGATAGGCTTCGCCCTTGAACAACCGCTTCACGTTGTTATGCTTACGTGTTCAGCCTCAGGAATTTTAAAATAGCTTGAGTATATTATGATTGTTGTTTATTTGATTTTGGTGTTGTTGATTCCAACGGGTTTGTGTTTTGCGCAACAGCCGGAGGGTAAGCGATTCGAGATCAAAGAAGTTGCAAGATACCCGCACGATGCCGTCGCTTTTACGCAAGGGTTGGTTTATGAAAACGGTTTTTTGTATGAAAGCACCGGCGAATACGGATCGTCAACATTGCGCCAAGTTGAAACGAAAACCGGTAAAGTTGTCCGCAGAATAAAATTGCCGAATAAATACTTCGCGGAAGGTGCGCACGTCGTTGGTAATAAAATTTATCAATTGACATGGCGTGAAGGATTCTGTTTTGTGTACGATAAAAATACGTTTGTATTGATAGAAAAATTCCAATACAAAGGCGAAGGTTGGGGATTGGCGTATGATGGTAAACATTTGATCATGAGCAACGGAAGCGATCAATTGAATTTTATCGATCCGGTCAATTTTAAATCTGTGCGAAAAATTTACGTCAAAGATGTTGACGCGAATACCAAACAACCGTTTTCATTGCGTGATTTGAATGAGCTTGAATATATTAACGGCGAAATTTGGGCGAATATTTGGCAAAGTACACAAATTGCAAGAATCAATCCAGAAACAGGTAAAGTAATCGGCAGAATTGAACTTGCCCCATTCGTGCCACCCGAACACCGCAACGAACAAAAATTAAAATGGGGAGAACGTCGATGTGTACTAAATGGAATTGCGTTCGATCCGCAAAGAAAACGCATTTATATTACGGGTAAAAATTGGAATATTCTCTATGAATTTGAAATCGTTTCTCAATAAAACTAATAATTTGTTTTGTCTTTGGCTTCAGTATACCGTAGCCGGTAAAGCGGTAGGCTTCGCCCCTGAACAACCGCGTGTCCAGCTTCAGGAATTTTAAAACAGCTTGAGTACAATAGAACATGAAAATGAAAAATAAATATTTATCTTTTGTAATTTTGGTAGTGTTAATTACGTTCATCTTGGTCGATTCGGTGAACGCGCAATCGATTCGTAGATTGGTACGCAGAATATTGGAATCGGACAGAACAGAACCATATCGAGTTGAACAACAAACAATTGACCAAAACGAATCAGAACCCAATCGTAAAGACAGAAGAATTGACAAAAATCGTCTGATCGAACGGACAATGCGGACGATAAATTTGATTGCAAATAACGGAAAAGAATTGAAACCTGTCATTGTTGTTTCGTTGGCAAGTTTTGAAGATTACAAAAAAACAATGCACACGGTCATGGAAAAAATCCGCCAAGATCACGGCAACAATGAACGTCCGGTAGTTTTTGACGGAATGTTGAATTTGTACGAACAATTCATCAGCAAGCATTTCGATACAAAACAACCGTTCGGTCTGATATTGCAGACGGATGGAATTTTGTATTATCCGTTGGTTTTTATGCCGTTGAATGCAGACAGCGATGTGATTCGTAATTTGGAAAATAATTATGTTGAGAAGCTGGACAACGGAAGATACGCGATAAAACAAGACACTTTCAAATGGTCTCTCGGACGACTCTACGTCCAAAAACATAACGGTTGGATTTTTATTGCAACCGAATTTCAACTTAACTCATTGCCCGACGATCCGTCAAAATTATTACCGCAATCAGACGATCCAAATAATCTCTTGATGGCGCGATTCGATTTAAAAAATGTTCCACAACTTACGACCCGTGCCGTGTTGTCATTCGCGGAAGCCGATGCGGTTGCCAAAGCCGAAACAATAATCGAAAAAGCAACCGCCCGACTCTCCATTGGACACATTCGTTCACTAGCGGAACAAGCGGAATTTTTGGAATATTCATTTTCCTACGACGAAAAGAAAAACGATTACGTTATTCGCGAAATTGAAATTGCCCGACCAAATACCGAACAGGCAAAATTATTGCAACAACGCCGCGATGTCGTCAGCCCGTTTCATTCATTTTACATGCCCGAAAACGCGATACTCGCTTCACACCTCGCATTCAACATGACACAACTGCAACGCACACAATACGAAATAATTCTCGACGAAGCTGTCGGACAACATCTATTGACACCAGAAGAACGCCAAGAACTAAAACCCAAAAAACCAAACCCAAAAAACGCCCCAAACACGACAGATAATTCTATTGAACAAAACACGAGAAATGTTCAAACAGATTCGCGTGATCGTTTGGCGTTGCTTTTGACGTTGGGCGAAAACGGCGAAAGAGGAAATAATGGTAACAATAAAATCAATAACAACGAATTAAATAACTCGGAATATTTGCCTGAATTTCATTTCGCAGACGACGGCAATATTTCGGACAATAAAAACGGCGAAAATAATTCAACTAAAAAATTGAGCGATAAACGCAAGTTTGAAATTATGCTTCGGCGAATAGGTGTTTGCTATTACTGGGGTTTGCTTGGTTCGATTCGCAGCGGTAAATTCGATATGGCAACAACTTGGTCTAACGAATACGGTATCATCGGCGCGTTCAAAATTGCGGAAGGCAAACGATTTCAAAAAGCGTTCGATATAATGTTTGCCGATATTGCGAAAGAATTTCCAGACATCTATTCCGAAAATGTACGCAAAGATTACAGACAATTAAACGGTTTCAAGTTGACGCAAGTATCGGTAAAATTAGCCGATTTGCTAAAAGGAACAGCGGCAGAATTTTTTGTTACAAAAAATGCTGACAATGTTGATAGCGGCGGAATAAATATTTTGCTAGCTGTACGGCAAGATGCAGTTTGCTTTTCAATTCGCCGAGCAAACGATCTAAAAAAACAAGAACAACAACTCAAATACGCAATCGAAAGTATGGAAAAACCGTTGCCGATTTATAACATGTTTTTTGTCTTTTCCGCTTACGAACTTGGCAAGACTTACGCCAATTCAGGCAATCAAAATCAATTCCAAAAACTAAAATCAATTGCCGCAAATACAAATCCGAACGCCATAATATACGCCACAAATGAATTTACAGATAACGCAAAAATAACAACAATCCGCGCAAACGCAATTTTAACCCCGTCCCTTTGGCGATTATACCGTAGCCGGTAAGGCGATAGGCTTCGCCCTGAACAACCGCTTCACGTTGTTGCGCTTGCGTGTTCAGCTTCAGGAATTTTCAATATAAGGGAAAACCTCGCAACCGAAAACGAAAAATCCGTAAAGCCGTAATTTGCGTAAGTAATTTTAAAACAACTTGACCATAAATTAACGTACAAAAAATAACCTTACATTGTCCCATCTGCCCCTCAAGTCCCTCTTGTCCCTAAAACAATAAAAACTAAAATGCAAATTACAAAAACGACTCGTATCGGCTGGATTGGTACTGGTATAATGGGAAGCAATATGGCGGGGCATATTCTGCGCGGCGGTTATCCGCTTTTCGTTTACAACCGGACTCGATCTAAATCTGCGGAGTTGTTGGCGGGCGGTGCGGTTTGGTGTGATTCGCCTAGTGAGGTTGCGGCGAGGTCGGATGTGGTTTTTACGATGGTTGGTTATCCTTGTGATGTGGAGGAGACGATACTTGGTGATAATGGAATTATTGTAACAATAAATCGCGGCGGTATAATAGTTGACATGACAACAAGTTCTCCGACGCTTGCGAGAAAGATAGAAATTGCGGCGCGTAGTCGGGGAATTTCTGCAATAGATGCTCCAGTGTCCGGCGGCGATTCCGGTGCAAAAAATGCAACATTGTCAATTATGATCGGTGGTGATAAACAAGTTGCGGATTCGATTTTGCCGCTTTTTAATCTGATGGGTAAAACGATTATTTATCACGGCGAATCCGGTGCCGGTCAATACGCAAAAACTGTCAATCAAATTCTAATTGCCGGCAACATGATTGGACTTTGTGAGGCTTTATTGTTTGCGTATCGGAGCGGTTTGGATTTGGAGCGGGTGTTTCAATCTGTTTCAACGGGTGCGGCGGGAAGTTGGTCGTTGACTAATATTGCGCCGCGAATTATGCGTGGTGATTTTGAACCCGGTTTTTTGGTTGAGCATTTTGTCAAGGACATTGGTATAGCACTTGAGGAATCGCGTCGAATGAATCTTTCATTACCCGGGCTTTCCCTTGTTGAACAATTTTACATAGCAGCAAAATCCAAAGGCTACGAAAAAAACGGTACACAAATACTGCTAAAAGTTCTCGCAGAATTAAATAATCTTAATCTCGACAAAAAATCATAACCCGCTCGTAGAATTATTATACTGAAGCTACTTTAAAATTTCTGAAGCTGAACACGCAAGCGCAACAACGTGAAGCGGTTGTTCAGGGGCGAAGCCTATTGCCTTACCGGCTACGGTATATCAGCCACGAAATGCACGAAAAAACACAAAAGATTTCATGAGATTCCCAAAAAACTCTTTTTGTTGAGATTCACCCTTCGCGGTCTATAAATTGTTGAAAGAATATGCAATATGCCCAAGTTGATTTAAAATTCCTGAAGCCGAACACGCAATCGCAACAACGTGAAACGGTTGTTCATGGGGGAAACCTAATGTCTTATACTCAAGCTGTTTTAGATTTCATTTTTTTTATTGAATATTTGGAAGTTTTCTGTTAGTAGGGTACGTAGTTCATCGCGGAACTTTTTTTGCATCTAAAAAAGCCCTTGCATGCCGAAAGAAAATCGTCAAACTTTTCGTAGTATTTATTGTACAATATTTTCTTCTTAAAAAATTTCCACAAACGCTCGATCACAT
>JAIRWK010000106.1 GCA_031268995.1 Planctomycetaceae bacterium | reverse complement strand
CCAACATTAACACTGCGATCATGTTCCGAACCAATTCCATTTGGTATTTTATTGATTCCTTTGACGGCATCGTCGAACGTAACATCTTCGGGCGACATCCAACACACCGGCGTTTGCCGCTCAACAATCACAATCGTATTTGATGTACCATCCTCAATCTTTTCAAAAGATATATTTTTACCGTTCGTGCGACCAAATGCTTTGTCTCCTGTAACTATACAATAAACAGTGTCGCTTTTCGGATTTCCTTTTGTGCAACTTGGGCATTTGAATATATCCGGCATTTTGTTGTGGAATTGTTTGTTGTGTTCGCTGTCCCATGCTTCGTCAAGCCGTATCGATTTGTAAAGTTCATAACATTCCAAATACGGCAACAACATTACACGCCAACTATGTAACGGCTTACCATTTTTATCAACACTAAATGCAAGCGGTAATTTCATATTTGCATCGTAATAATTGTGTATTGCAAGTGTCATTTTTCTCAGGTTATTTGAACATACTAGTTTTTTTTGCGTGGCAACAGCAATATCAATATTTACACTTATCATTTTGTCCAACAAAATTCCAGAATTTGAAAATATTGTTTTAATTTTATCAATGTCGTAGTTCACGGTGAAACAACTACCTTCCAATTTTGGCATGATTTCCGATTTGATTGTTGAGAGAGATTTTTTGTTGAGTTGGTCAGGGTAAAGCGAAAGCAACATGGTTTCAGAAACATACAAAAAATCATCCGTCGAATCTTTTCGTTTTTTCAACGATTCCAAATATTTGAGAACTTCGTCTGACAAAGCGGTCAAAAACGAATCGAATTGTTTATTAATTTGTTGCGCATCCGATTCTGATTGCATTTTGATAACGGCTTTAATTTTGCCCTGTTCAGGATTCAAACCAATTGCCTTGAATCTCAATCCTTGAACAACCCGCGCAATATCAACCGGCTTTAATACAGGATATTTGTCGAGCAAATGTTCAGAAAATGCCGGTTTAAGTTCCGCGACAATTTTTTTAACATAAGGCGGTAAAGCAAAAAGAATCCGAACAGAATAATCTTTAACTGCATCGTACGCTTCCAGAAAATCAGGACGTTCCGCTTGTTGAATCGCAGTAATTTTTTCGACAAAGGTATTTCTTACTTTTGGGTTTTCCAAATTTAAATGTGGTGCAAGAACAACATATTGAAAGGAAATAAAAGTAAACTTGTCTGTTGAATGGGTTACTATAGTTGCGCCGCTTAATTTCAAGTATTGTTCTATATCGAGCTTGTCCGTTTTAGGAATCGCTAAATACGCAACGTAAGGAAATGTTTTGCCCAATCGCACGACAATAAATATTTCTTTTACGCCGTATTGGTCGGTAAAAGTTTCTTGCGTCGATTTGATAAATTTGTTTAGCTTGTTCCAATCTTCTTCGGTATTGATTGCTTGGCGTACCGCATCACCAATTAATTCTAACTGCTTTTTCGGAATACCAAGATCAACAAACAATTTCTCAATGGACTTACGGTTATTACCAAAAACCGCATCAACATCAATCTTTTCCAAATTCACATAACCCACCGCAAACACATCGTCATCCAACAACAACTTCATATTGGCAAGTACCGGATCGGTTGCCGGAGTTGTGTTAGCTGTGAGATTTTCCTGCGCTGTTGCGGAAAAGGCGGACAAAATCGTAAACACCACCGCACCAATTAACATCAATCGCTTTTTCATAAATCAACCTGTTTCTTTCTTGTTTGTTTTTCGAAAACCTAAAAAGTAACTCGCCCAAAAATTCGGGCAACACACGGATACTAATCATAACCCTTTGTCCAAAAATGAAAGGACACAAGGGGTATTGGGGGCAAAAGGGACAACATTATTTTGAACAAATGATTTTTGTCCCAAATTTTCATTTGTTCATTTCACGAGTCATTCAACATTGCGTCCTTCAACGGGACGCAGGATATTTTTAACGCTATTTTCTACCAACATTTTATCCCTAACGGGACATATTCGCTAATCATTCATCGCTATACCGTAGCCGGTAGGGCGATAGGCTTCGCCCTTGAACAACCGCTTCACGTTGTTACGCTTGCGTGTTCAGTTAAAACAGCTTGAGTATAACAATCAAATGCGTAATCGATTCGGAATCGCCTTGAAATAAAATTACCACTAGTTCCCTACCCCTCAGAAACCATCCCTAGCCCCTCCTGCGGAGGGGCTAGGGATGGTTTCTGAGGGGTAGGGTGATTGGGGGGAAATTATTTTTTGGGACGATGTTTTTTCACTTTTTATCCAACGTGATTTCCAAACGGCTTTCACTTCGTAAAAGATATTGGAAATCAATAATAACCTTGTTGCCCTCAACACGGTAGGCGAAAGGTTTATTATTTACTACGCCGATTTTATTCACGTGGAGTTGTTCAATTTGGTCAAGCGATTCGGGCAAATTGCCGTTGTTGACCGCAGCGTAATAACGAATCGCTTCCGTGATTTGCAACAGATCAATTAATTGCTCTGTTCGCAAAAACGCATTGTTCGCCATTGTTATTGCCGGCATAAGCAACCCCAAATATATATCCACCGGCGAACCCGTATGAATATTGTCCGTATCAATTTCAATCGCCGTGTGTTTTGAATCTACCGGCAACACCGACAATACTATTGCTTTGTCATACGCGGCTTTGATTTCTTCGGCAATAAAAGGCGTTACTATCTGATAGACCGAAAGTTTATCAATCTCCGCCTCCGTCAATCCGCGTTTCAAAAGCCGCGCTTTGCCGTGAGGATAACACAACGAACACACGAAGGTTAGCGTCGTATCCCGTCTATCCCTTACATCCTTACCGGAATTATAACTATTCATACCTACCATTAGTGTCGTGGCAATAGTTTCCAACAACATCTTGCAATCCTCTTTACTAATCTCATCTGCCCGCTCAATCAAATCTTGACATTTTTGCATATTCGCAGTAATGAGCATTGCGTATTGTTCCATTTGCAAACCTTTTTTGTATGTGTTTTTATTTTTGTTGATTTGCGTTAGAGCTGGATAAAGATTCGGCGCGTGGGGTTGTGCGGAAAGAAGCATAATGTTTTCGAGCATGCGCGTTTTTATCGCGTTTGCATAAAGCAACGTTACCAAACAAAGAAAATCCGAATTCTCAATATGTTCCGCAAACCGGATTCCAAGCCGAATCGTTTTGACCGCATCGCCGTATTTACCGTTGCGTATTTCCCATTTCGCCTTGTAATCCAAATAATCCCTCAACGTAGAGGCAGAATCAATATGCGGTAACAAAGTCATCAATCCTTCATGACGAATCAAATAACTCCAATCACATTCGCGTTTCTTGCTTGCTCTCTCAATAAGATCATAAACCGATTGCAAGTTGTGAAACAGCGTTTCTTCCTGCTCGGCAGTAATCTCATCCAACACTTTAGAAGCTCTTTTGATCGGAAACGCTTTAAATAAAAGTTTATCAATCGCGTTGTACTCCGATTTTTCTTCTTTGGGGATATTGAAAAGTTCGGGAAATTTAGCTTTGGCATAATCCGGCGAATTGTAAACTTTATCCTTGAGAGTCATATTCCTGATATTCTCCAACTTCGCCGCCGCCTCCAAATAAAGCGGCGCGGCGTTGCCCGATTTCATCTCGGTAACATACGTGTTGAAACGATACTTCAACAACGGATAAGGTAAATCAGCAGGCGTTACCGTAATTTTGAGGTGTTGACCAGTAACACCGTTTGTTTTGTCGGTTTGAATGTCGTTCGATTTGTTGTAAATATCGCGGAACGTTTTCTTCGCCGGAAGTTGAAATTCCTGCGCATCGTCAGCGGCATAACTTCCCGCGTTTTGCAATAACACTTGCGGCGACAACAGCACCGCAACCAAAATTGTGAGAACCTTTTTCATCTCTGTAACCCTTTCTTTTCAAAAAAAATTCTTGCCCAACAATGAAAGAATATTGAGGACAACTCCCTAATTAAAGATCAATTAGCGGCGTAATGATTGCGATTACAATTTGGCTTTTTACCAAAGCCGGTATGGGCGGCAGGCTTCGCCCCTGAACAACCGTTTCACGTTGTTGCACTTACGTGTTCAGCTTCGGGAATTTTAAAACAGCCTGAGCATAGAAACAATGAAATACGGTTACGTTTTTCATTTATCCTGCCTCTGTCATTTGTGTCATTTCTGTTTCAACATTTGTTTCATTATTTTTTTTATTGATTTGTATTGAGATTGCCTTTGCCGGACACCGATCAATACAAACGCCGCAAATCCCGCACACCGCCGAATCAATCTTGGCAACAAATGTATCAGTACCATTGTCAACAAGATCAACAGCACCAATCGGACACGAAACAACACACATACCACAACTCACACAACTACTTTGATCGACAATAACCATCTATATCACAACTACACTCAAGCTGTTTTGAAATTCCCGAAGCTACGGTAAACCTGCAACGCAGAGCGTTAGGCAATCGCAACAACGTGAAACGATTGCTCAAGGGCGAAACCTATCGCCCTACCGGCTACGGTATAAATTGTCTATACTTGAAATTTTGGCAAACATCGCATGTTTGCCTATCATTTGTCTCTCGGCGTTATTTTTCAAAAAAACGTCCGACAGGTTTTCGGTGTACGGGATAAATTTGTTGCGTGTGTGCCGAACCGGTTCCGCCGCCGGTTTCGGTTATTGCGCCGCCGTTGGATTCAATTTTTCGTTTAGGATTTTTTGACGGTGCTTCCACTGTTACGCCCATTTTCAAACTATCCTTAAACGCTTGCAAATCCGCTTGCGGCAACACCTCCGCCTTATAATCAAATCCCTCTTCATCCGCCGCCTTTTGATACCAATTTTTACCTGATCCGGCATTCGGATCAGTTCGCCAATCTTGTCTAGTCGAGAATCGCGGACTAACTTGACTTTCACACTCTTGACCGTCGCCGCCGTTTGGACAATCGCCTTCACAATCAAAATTTGCCCAAAGCTCACTCAACATCCGCTCGGCTTCCGCTTTCGCCTCCCGCTTACTCTCCGCCATGCGCTGCAACGCATCCTTGTCAATCTGAAATCCCGCACCTTGCAAACTCTCAACTTGACGCTCACACTTTCCGCTACACTCACGCATCGCATCCGCTAACTGCTGTAATTGCTCCGGCGACATATTGCGCATGTTGTTATCAGCGAGCATTTTTTTCAACTTATCTTTTTGTTGTTTTGAATCTTTCTTTTGATTTTTTTTGTCGGCGGAAGATTCTTTTTGATCTTGTTTTTCGTTGTTTTGGTCTTTTTTGTTGTCGGGATTTTTATCGTTTTTGTCCGAATCATTTTTATCCGATTCGTCGCCGTCGTTCTTTTCGGTATCGTTGTTTTCAGATTCGTCTTCATCCATTTCGTCACGCAACGCATCGGCAAGTTGCTGATTTTCCGCCAACATGTTTTCCATCGACTCAACAAGACCTTCCATCAACGCTTTCGAATTTTTTGGATCGAGTTGTTGATTTACTTCGCTGACTTTTCGCACCAACGACTCGGCTTCGGCAAGCGATTTAACGTTACGTTCAGCGTCTTGAACGGTTTTCGCCGCCTCGTGATTCAACCGCCCCGTCATCGTGTCAATCGCGTCAAATGTTTTAATTGGTCCCAACCCGTCAGCCTCCTTTTGCAACATCTTCAAATCACGCTTCAACGATTGCACTTCAACATTGTCCAGTAATTTTTCCTTGTTCAACGTGTCGATTTGGGTTGTCAATTTATTGACTTGATCTTCGATGTTCAACTTTCGCGGTAATTGACCGGATACTACAGAAACAGGCAAAAGAAATGAAGTTACCGCAAACAGAATCGCCGCAAGAAAAAGACCAATAGTACGACTTGGCATCCAATTAACTTTGGGAGTTTTTAGCTCTTTAATTTCGCTTGACCAATTGCCGATGTCCGCTTCAAAAGAACTCATCACAAGCCCGCCCGCCAAATTCTCCTTGTCAATCAACGAAATCAATTTCGCATCCGAAGGAATCCGCCGAAACGCGAAAAATAACGCCAAAACCGGCATCACCGCCGCAACAGGCAAAAACTTAAAAAATAAATTCACATCATCAAAACCACTCACACGAAAAACCAACAAAGAAATCCCCCACAAAAATAAAAACATCGCCAAAAAAATCGTCGTGTTTTTCCAAAATAACCTCGCCGCAAGTTGCAGACGAAAAGTTTTCAAAACTAATGTTGAATTTGTACCGCTCATAATTTTCCTTTGGTTAAAATTTTTTTCAATCTTGCCCACACGGACACACAAACGCCGCAACTGTACCATATTTTCCCGAACAACACAATACCACTTCACAACAAGACCAGCACAAACAGAAAGCTACGCCACCGAATAAACAATTCACAAAAAATTTTTTAAGAGACATAGAAAAATTTTTAAGAGATATAATGGACACAAGAGACATGAGGGACATAAAGGACGGGTAAAAATAAATGACCATAAATGTTCAATAAATGTTCAATAAGCGATTTTATACCGTAGCTGGTATGGACGATAGGTTTCGCCCCTGAACAACCGCTTCACGTTGTTGCGCTTGCGTGTCCAGCTTCGAGAATTTTAAAACAGCTTGAGTATACTTTAGGGCAGGGTGATGTCTTACGTCCCTAATGTCCCTTGAGTCCTTCATGTCCCTTAAAATTCGTTATATTGCCAAACAGATTTATTGCGGTAGAATTGTCGGTTTCGGTGACTTGGCGGTTTTTGTTGGATGTGGTGTGTTTTATACCGTAGCCGGTAAGGCGGTAGGCTTCGCCCCTGAGTAACCGCTTCACGTTGTTGCGCTTGCGTGTTCAGCTTCAGGAATTTTAAAACAACTTGAGTATATTTGGGAATCTTATAAAATTTTTTTCCCTTCACCCAAAAAAATTCAAATGAATTTAGTGTTATTTCTGATAATTTCGAACGCGATAATTTGTATTCTTATTGGATACAATGCAGCGGTTTTGCTTCAGAAGGGACATCCTGACGGGAAAGAAACATTTTGGCTTATTGTTCGGGCGACTGTGCCGGAATCTACGATTAAATTTGTTTCTGAAAGTATTGCGTATCGTTTGCCTTTTTTTGATGTTTTACGTTGGCTCAAATTACAGCCGCAAGATACGTATGTTGCCAAAACAACAGCCGAATTGCCCGCCGAAACAACTCCAACCGAAGACGAAGGTCTTGAACAAATCATGGAAAAATTCACGTCGGCAAATGTCGGCGATTTGCTTGAATCGTTTGAGGAAGATTTGTCGTTTATGATTCCCGAACAGGAAGTTTTTGACGAAGAGGTTGCGGAGTTGTTGGGCGAGCAAACGACGGAATCTTGGTTGGTCAACGATAAACAAGTCGAAACATCACTGCTGCGACTCAATACGGTAATGATGAAAAGCGGTCGGTTTGCGGCGGAATTGGATTGGCGTATTCGGAGTTTACGCGGTTCGTTTGAAATGGATGATATTGAACAATTCGTAACGGAATTGCAAGACGATTGCAAAAATTATCTTGAAACGCAATCAATTATCTCACAACAAATGGTCGAACGTTTAGATGAATTCGGCGAATTGCGGCATTTAGCGGAAGAGGTTGACTACGCGAATATGGAACAATCCGCACAAGTTGAAACCACGCTCAACAACCTTAACCTCATCCGCCAACTACAATCGCCCGAAGATGCAGCAAATAAATTATTGCGTGAACTTGCGAGTTTGCGAGTAGCAAGGCACAAGTTGCGCGACTTGCAAGATAAAACGTACATAAATGTTGTCCTCTACGAGAACCGTACCGATACCGTCCCGCAACAATTGTTCATCGATGAACAACTCGGAATCCGAAGCCGAATCGGTCTCGAAATGGCTATACACAACTGGTGGCAACAAAAAAGACACCAAACCAGACAGTTCATTTTCGTCCTACTCGACTTCGTCCGCTTCGGGGAAATAAACGACGAATACGGAATCAAACCAGCAGACAATATCCTAAAACTCTACGGACAATCAATAGAGAAGAAATTCGATAAATCCGATATCGTCGGCATTTATTGCGGCAATTGCTATCTGGTCGTAACTCAAAATGTCGGGTTGCAAAAAACCATAACCGAAATCGAACGACTCAGACAACATTGCGAACAAACCAGATTCGTTTGCAAAAATATCAATAAAGAATTTCAATTGCAATTAACTTGCGGAATCGCCGAAGCACTCGGCACACAAAACCAATCCGAAGTTTTGCAATGTCTCGAAAAAACATTGCACGCCGCAAAAAAAGCCGGCAAAAATTGTACCTTCAACTACGTACACGGTCCGCTAAATAAACCACCCGAACAAGTCGTAGCACCAAACCTAGTTGACAAAGATGATAACCCCGAACTGATCATCGATTAAAACGGAATCTCTCGTGTCTTTTTGCCCAAAGTTTTTAAAGAGACAAAAGGGACATAAATGACGTAAGAGACAAATTCTACTAAGGACGCTGTGAAAAAAATAGTTTTTTGTGGAAATTCGCTATACTCAAGCTGTTTTGAAATTCCTGAAGCTGAACACGGAAGCGCAACAACGTGAAGCGGTTGTTCAAGGGCGAAGCCTATCGCCCATACCGGCTTCGGTGTAAACATCACACGAACACAAATTTTGCCCCCCTTCTATGCTTATGGTTGCTGTGATATACTGGAATCGTTTTGAATGTCCGCGAGTTGCGGCGAATATGCAACATGCGGTTGTTGCGATTCCGTGTTCGGTTTCGGAAAATTTAAAGTGTGATTGTTATGCGAAAAAAATTTTTTATAAATAATTTTGGGCTGGTATGTTCTTCTGATTTTGTCTTTTTGGCATCTGTATTTTTGGGGTTATTGATTAGTTGTGTTGGAGTTTTTGCGGCGGAGACGGAAAATTCGGACAATAATCAAGAAAATGTTGCCCGCGCGGAATTGCGAAAACAACTCTGGGTAAACGCGGCAATACTCGAAAAATCCGGCGAAGTTATCTCTCAATCCGCAAAATATATTGCACCGACAATCGTTCATATCGAAGTAAGACGATTGCGGGCAGCAACACCAACACGCGGTCGAGATTCGCGAAATGTACAAATCGAAGTTGAAGATTCGGGCAGCGGATTTATTGTACAAATTGACGGGAAAAATTACATCATCACAAATCAACATGTTGTCGGCGGGGTTGATTTGGAATCAATAGTTGTTCACACAATTGACCGGCGAATGTTGACACCAAAACAAATTTACATGAATAACGAATTCGATCTCGCAGTAATTGAAATGGATGCGAAATTAGTTCCGTCGGATATTGGCGACTCGGATAGAGTGCGTACCGGCGATTTAATATTGACCATCGGTAGCCCATACGGTCTTGAACGAAGCGTTACAATGGGAATAGTCAGCGCAACCTCACGCAGAAAAATTCCAGCCTCAAACGGTCAAGCCCCCTCTTGCGAATTTTTCCAAATCGACGCAGCAACCAATCCGGGTAACAGCGGCGGTCCCGTACTCAATATAAAAGGAGAAGTTGTCGGCATCGTAACCGCCATCGCAACAACCGGCGGAGGAAGCGAAGGTATCGCATTCGCAATACCAATAAACTCCGTCCTGCGAATCGCAAAACAAATCGCAAACGGCGGCGTTGCACAACGACCTTATATCGGCGTTAGTTACGATCACATTTTCGGAACCAAAGAACATAAAAAAATCGGACTTGACCGAATGATCGGCGCACACATCAGCCGCGTCTTGCCCGACTCGCCCGCAAGCGAAGCAAATATCCAAAACGGCGACATCGTAATAAAATTAGGTAACACAGAAATCGAAGACGGATACCACCTCAATAACCTTATCTGCCAATCCGAAATCGGAAAACAAATAGAATTGACAGTCATACGAAACAAAAAAAATATTAAAATAAAAGTTACTCCAACCGGAAAAGTAAGCAGATAAAGAGATCATATACCGACACCATTTCTCAATTTAATTTTCGTCATTGAAAAAGAAACACCGCAAAGGCGAGGAAGACGAAAAAGGATATTATACCGTAGCCGGTAGGGCGATAGGCTTCGCCCTTGAGCAACCGCTTCACGTTGTTGTGCTTGCGTGTTCAGCTCCATGAATTTCAAAGTAGCTTGAGTATAAAACCTCTTTTTGCGTTTTCCTCGCCTTTGCGGTAAAAAACTTCCGCGCAAAACCGGTTTCCTTATGTATACCGTAGCCGGTAAGGCGATAGGCTTCGCCCTTGAACAATCGCTTCACGTTGTTGCGCTTGCGTGTTCAGCTTCAGGAATTTTAAAGTGGCTTCAGTATAACAATTCACTAGTCGGTTCATTATTATTTATGTCGCGTCCATTTAATCGGGTATTGATCGAATCCAGTCTTGAAATGAAGTGTATGCTTTTTTTCGGAATTGCATTGTCTGTTGTAATTGCGGTTAGCTTTTTTCTTTACTCAATATCCACCGACGAACTCGTACAAGATCAAAACCCAATCATGGCAAATATCTGGGCATCACAATACCTCATGGAACGCCATTGGGGAATTTTCGGCGATCCAAATTACGGACGCTTGAATGTAACCTCCGTTTCCGATGCCATCATTCCCTCACGCCCTTACTCAAACACTCCCGCCGACGAAAGAATAAAAGCTGACTTTGAAATCAAAATGGCAAGCATAACAAAACGAATCCGAAACCGCGATTCCGAAACAACCTACATCCCAAACCCCGAAGCAGAAAAAAACCTCTACTTCAACCCCGATAAAGCAAAAGCACTTTGGAAACTTTACAAAAATAACCTCGATAACTTCCCCTTGTTAAAACCCGACTTCAACCCCGACACGCCGCCACAAATCGATCACAAATTCGATGACGACGGAACATACCACTATTTTGAAGAAGTACGAATGGATAGACGAGGCGTATGCGCAGGTTGTCATGAATTTGAACAAGGCGAATTGATGGGAGTTTTGCATGTTGTTATTCCAGAGTCGTCCATGAAAAAAACATTGCAAAAATATTGGGCGTATTTACTCGGTGCCGCAATTGTTTCTGTTTTTCTCGCGTTGGTTACGGCTGATTTGATCGTGCGTTGGTTTGTAATTCGTCCGCTGAAGATGTTGCGTGAAGTGTCCGAATCAATCTCACGCGGCGAATTGACCAAACGCGCCGACATACGAACAAGCGACGAATTTGAAGTACTCGCCGAAGCATTCAACCGAATGTTACGCTATCTCGTCAATACACAAGATATGCTGCGAAAAGCTAATTTTGAACTAGAAAGCAAAGTTGACGAACTTGCGCACATAACTATACAACTCTACGAAACAAACCGCGTAAAAAGCGATTTTATGGCAACAATGTCTCACGAATTGCGAACTCCGCTCAACAGTATCCTTGGTTTCAGTGATGTCTTGGGATCGATTTCAACATTGAACGAAAAACAAAAACGATACGTCGATAACATAAATAATTCAGGCAAATCATTGTTGTCCATGATCAACGATATTCTTGACATGGCAAAAATGGAATCCGGCAGAATGGAAATCAAAACAGCACCATTCAATATCGCCGCAACCGTCGCCGCACAAGTTGATATGGCAAAACCGCTCGTTGACCGCAAAAATATTGCACTCGAAACCATTCTCGACCCAAACATGCCGCCAATGAAACAAGATGAATCAAGAATACAACAAATCCTAAATAACTTGCTCTCAAACGCGATCAAATTCACTCCCGAAGGTGGACGCATAAGAATTACCGTACAATACCTCCCCGCAAAATCAAACTCAATAATCACACACCAAATCGCAGGAAGTATCTATAAACCGTCAAAAAATAGAGATATGTTGGAACTAAATGTTTCAGATACCGGCGTGGGAATATCAGAAGAAGATCAACAAATAATTTTTGATAAATTTAGACAAGGAAAAACAACAATGGCAGAAGGCGATGCGCTAAAACGCGAACACTCAGGAAGCGGACTCGGCTTGTCAATCGTGCGCGAAATTTGTAAAATTCTCGAAGGAGAAATAACAGTAGAAAGTCAACTCGGTATCGGAAGTAATTTCACAGTAAAATTGCCTTGGACTCTCGAATCAAAAGCAAAAACAGGTTCGGAAATGATGGAAGAAATAAGACAGTTTGCCCAAAACCGAATGGAAAGAATACCATAATCAAAGTATAAAATATAAACTTGATTCCAAATATACACTAACCCCCTTTTAAAATGCACATCCTAATATTCGAGGATTCGTTTGCGCCGCAACTTTTTCCGGCAACAATCGCGAGACCGGCATTTTCGCTAAATGTCGGGTCGTATTGTCTGATAGACTTGGCAAAACGAATTACGGATAATATTGAAGTGATTGTCCGTCCCTATCTTCACAACATAGTTCATTTGGATAACGGAAATCTTTGGTTGCCGGATCGCGGCGAACGTTCCGATCCGTTGTTGGTTTTGAATGCTAGAGTTGTGCCGCACGCAGTTGTGTTGGATAAGTTGAGGCGTATTGTTGAATCAGGTCAAGTAGGTGTTGTCCGCAATGAACGAGGCATAACTTGCGCGGTTCTAAATCGACAAAATCACTTGCCACAAGGTCAACTTGGCGTATCACAATTGCTCGGAATTATTGCCGATATGAATTTGCCAAAACTCGACATAAATATCCCAATCCTCGAATACGCACACGATATTGTCCGACACCAAACCTTAATAATGAACGATAACTTGGAAGACCGAATTAAACACGGTAACTACACCGAAGCCGCCGATGGCGTTTTTGTCGCAGAGAGGTTGCCGCTTGGACAATTTTGTGTGACAGATACAAAAGCAGGACCAATCATATTTGAATCAGGAGTAAGCGTAGGACACCACTCTTTTTTTGAAGGACCTGTTTACGTTGGCAATAACGCAAAAATAAACGAAATGACATCGCTTAAAAGTGCCGTTACACTTTGTCATACTGCCAAAGTTGGCGGCGAAGTCGAAGCGGCAATAATTGAATCATACTCAAATAAACAACATCACGGTTTCTTGGGACATAGTTATCTCGGCAGCTGGATCAATCTTGGCGCAGGGACTTGCAATAGCGATTTGAAAAATACTTACGGCGAAGTAGTAATGGAATACGCAAACCGCAAAGTAAAAACAGGAATGCAATTCGTCGGCTGCTTCATCGGAGATTACGCCAAATCCGCAATCAACACAAGCATTTTTACAGGTAAAACTATCGGCTCATGCAGCATGTTGTATGGCTTCGTTACAACCAATGTACCAAGTTTCGTAAATTACGCCCGCTCGTTCGGACAAGTTACCGAAACCGCCGTCGATACACTAGTCCAAACACAAGCAAGAATGTTCGCCCGACGACACGTCGTCCAACGCCCATGCGACATCCAACTCCTACGCGACATCTACGAAATGACAAAACACGAAAGACAATTAGCAAATGAACCCTTGTCCCTTTAACCCGTACCGTAATCTAATCATACTGTTTTGGGAGAACCGATGACCGAACTAATAATAGCCAATCCGATTTACGATGTTGTTTTCAAGCGTTTGATGGAAGACACGAAAAATGCTCGTTTTTTTATAAAGACATTGCTTGACCAAGAGGTTGGCGATGTCCAGTT
>JAIRWK010000042.1 GCA_031268995.1 Planctomycetaceae bacterium | reverse complement strand
AAAGAGTTGAAAATGAAATTTTCGTCTATTTCATTTTCAAAAAATTTATCTCTGTGAACTCTGTGCTCTCTGTGGTTATTTAAAAGCAACTGAATAGTTACCTTTTTTATTCTTATTTTTCTCTGGTTTTGTGTTGGTGTATTTCTTTTAGGAATTTATCTGCGCCTTTGTTGATCAAAGTTTCGGCGACGGAAATTCCTAGTGATTCTGCGTCGTCGTCGAAAGGGATTGTTTGAATGTTTTCGATCATCTTTTGTCCGTCCATTGATAATATTCTTCCATGCAACGACAGCTCTCCGTACTTAACCTCACAAAAACCGCATATCGGTACCATACACCCACCACACAACCGCCGCAACATCGCACGCTCCGCAATCACGGATTTGAATGTGAACTTATCGTTGAGCGGTTTGATTTTGGACAATGTGTCTTGATCGCCGACGCGGGTTTCCAACGCGATTGCGCCTTGTCCGACGGCGGGCAAGAAAAACGGCGGCTCCAAAAGGGAACGAATCCGATAACCAAAATCAAGACGCTCAAGCCCCGCAGCCGAAAGTATAATCGCGTCGAACTCGCCGGCATCCAATTTGTCCAGCCGCGTTTCGACATTGCCGCGAATATCTTCGATTATGAATTTGTTACCGTAGCGGTTTATTATTTGGTTTTTTCGGCGCAAGCTGCCGGTTCCTATTCGTGCGCCGGCGGGCAAATCCTCAAGTTTTTTGCAAGTCCGACAAACAAATGCGTCAAGATGATTGCCGCGCCGAAGCACCGCCGACAACTCCAAACCTTCAACATTCTCCGTCGGCAAATCCTTCAAACTATGAACTGCAACATCTATATCGCCTCTAAACAAACTGTGTTGAATTTCTTTGGTGAAAACGCCTTGTTTGCCAATTTCGGCGATTGGGCTGTTTTGTATTTGGTCGCCGCTGGTTTTAACCACGACCGTAGCCGCCGCGACACCGTCCGAACGCAACCTGTCCAAACATAAATCAGCTTGCCAACGCGCTAAAGCACTGCCGCGCGATCCTAATTGTAATCTGTGAAATTTTGCCATGAGTTTTACCTTTCGTGTTTAGGTTTTTTCGATTGTTATGGAATTATTGGTAACGTTTGTAATTATTCCGCTGATGGAGGCGTGAATATTTGCGCCGAGGGCGGATTCGTTTTTGGAGGCGATGAGGTGTCCTTTTTGGATTTCGTCGCCTTGTTTAACGGTTGGAGTGGATGGTGCGCCGATGTGTTGTTGCAATGGAATGACGACACGGTTGATGATTGGG
The DNA here is from genome assembly GCA_031268995.1 of Planctomycetaceae bacterium. Lineage (GTDB taxonomy): Bacteria > Planctomycetota > Planctomycetia > Pirellulales > Thermoguttaceae > WRKP01. Next base: position 14,000 of record JAIRWK010000042.1, on the reverse strand, counting down.
GTTTGGTGATTCAATGGTGCTTTGTTGGTGAATGTTGCGAGTCCGATTTTTTTGATCAATCGTTCAGTCGGCATTTTTCTGTTGTGGAAGTGTTGTTTTGTTCGTTCTGTTCGGAAGGGCGGATTTGTCCAGCGTGGTGCGCCGTTGCGTATTTCGGTCAATATGCGGCGTTTGTTTTCCGCGCAAATACTTCGCGGGTCAAGCCCCTCAGGACAAGAACAATACGAACACAAATTGCATTCACTACAAAATTGCGTGCCTTTGACATCGGATTGTCCATTTGCGCTGAAACCTAAACTTCGCATTGCCCTGTGAGGTTCGATTGGATGACCGAGCAAATTGCGGGGGCATAACTCCGTGCAAAAACTGCATTGATCGCACGCCGAACGACCAACCCGCACCGCACGAGATAACCCCCAGAGTTTGCGTTGGACAACGAAATGGTTTTTGGGCAAAACGATAATTCCTCCGGTTGTTTTTGTGATTGGTTTGGTCAAATCTGATTCAACATAACCCATCATCGCGCCGCCTACCACAAACGCAGGCTCGTCAATATCAACACCGCCCGCCGCAGAAATTACATCTGAAAAACTCGAACCAATAGGAACACAAACCGTACACGGATTTTTGACCGCGCCGGATATTGAAATATATTTGTCCGTAACAGGATTGTCCTCAACCGCCTCCGAAATATTAAACAACGTCTCAACATTCAATACGACAGTACCAACAGAAATCGGAATACCGCCCGGCGGAACCACACGACCAAGCACCTCATAAATCAAAACCAACTCGTCCCCCGCCGGATACGTGTCATCCAATAACGAAATCTCCATCCCCGACGTAACCTCAATACGTAACCTCTCAATCACATCAACATACTTCCGCTTGATCCCAATAAACCCGCCGCTCGCACCAATAGCTTGCATCGCAACCGACAAACCATACACAACCCTGTCCGCATAATTGCGAATCAGTTCTTTATCTTTGTGCAAAAGCGGTTCGCACTCCGCAGCATTGACCACCACCGAATCACCTTGCCCAGACAACTTCACATGAGTCGGAAAACCCGCACCGCCCGCACCAACAACCCCGCCGCTAAATATTAAATCGACATTATTCATAACAATCCCCCAAACAGCACAAAATCCACCGCAAACATAAAAACACAACCAAAACAAAAAAGATAACTATTCATAACCACAGATAACACTGAGTTCACAGGGATAAATTTTTTGAATATGAAATAGACGAAAATTTCATTTTCAACTCTTTCGTATATTTTCGTATTTAAAATTCACCTCCGTGAAATCTGTGTTCTTTGTGTTCTCTGTGGTTGATAAAAATTCTATCGACTGAATAGCTACCCAAAAAGAAGTACACCAAATCCGCCGCGAAATTCATTTTTTTTGACAGTATATACTACAGCTGCGATGAAATTCATATTTTTAAGACAGGATAACACGATTACAGGGTTGTCAGGATATACAGGATATAACAAAATCCTGACAACCTTGCTATCCTGTTAAATCATGTCAAAAAAATAAAAACTGAATTTCATTGTGCTATGAGTATAGCAATTGTTTTTTAATGCGAAATACACGAAATTTCTGCGAAAGAACACTAAACTATTTTTTGCGGTCTTTCGTGTTCTTTTGCGTGTTTCGTGTTTACAAATCTGCTCTGTGAACGATTACAAAAAATAAATGTTAACGGCTGCGTTTTTTTTAACTTCCGTACCATTTTTTTAAAATGTCATTCCAATCATTTATTGTTTTTGCTTTGACGAAATCGGCGCGGACGTTTGTTGTTTGAGGGTGCAATTTGCTGTAGTGAACGGCGAAGGCGCGCATGGCGGTTGTTGCGTGCAACTCGCCGTAAAAATTGACCGCTAACTCAAAATGCTCACGTAACACCCCGCCTTGCTCAACAATATCAGGACGCTCCGGCAACACGCCGCCGAACATTATTGATTTGATGTCGCGAAATAACCAAGGATTGCCGATAACTCCACGCGCCAACGATAAACCATTAACCCCTGACTGTCGCATCTTGCACAACGCATCCTCCGCCCCAAACAGATCACCGCTGCCAACCAACATAATATCGGTATTTCCGTTTTTGAGCAAGTGTTTTTTTACCTCGCGCACGAAATTCCAATCGCTTTTTCCTTCGTATCGTTGTTGCACGGTTCTTCCGTGAACAGTGAAACCGCAAACGCCGGAGTTGACGGCGTGGTCTAGTATCGTGAAAAAATTATTTCTGCTTCGGTCGGAGTCGTCGAATCCTTTGCGGAGTTTTATTGTCAATGGAACAACACCGCCGATAACCCGACTAACACCATCAATTATTTTCACGGCAACATCAGGTTCACGCAATAGATTTCCACCGCGACCGCGACTTAACACCTTTTTGACCGGACAGGCAAAATTAAGATCAACTAAATCAAACCCAACCTCAATCAGACGCTCAACCGCACGACAAATAAGCAAAACATCATTGCCCATAACTTGCGCGCCGCAAGGATGTTCGTTTTGACCGGCAAAATATAACCGCGACTTGCGGCGAGAAACCGAAACCACAAATTGATCAAGCAAAACCTCACTCACCACAAACTCCGCGCCAAATTTACGCGAAATCATACGCATTGGAAAATCAGAATAACCACTCAACGCAGCTTGAATAACAGGAAACCCAACCTCCAAACCGCCAAACCGAAGCGGTAAAACACCAATTCCACTCACTCTATATATTTTTTTTATTTTTTAACCGCGAAGGCAATAAATGAAAACAAGAGCATAACTATTCAGTTGCTTTTAAATAACCACAGAGAGCACAAAGTTCACAGAGATAAATTTTTGTAACTATTCAGCCGTTTGATTTTTATTTTTTTATTTTACCGCGAAACACACGAAATTTACGCTAAAAGACGCGAAACTAAATTATTCGCGACCTTTCGTGCTCTTTTAGCGTGTTTCGCGGTTTAAAAAATAAATTAAATCATTCGCCTGAATAGTTACAATTTTTTTGAAAATGAAATAGACGAAAATTTCATTTTCAACTCTTTCGTATCTCTTCGTATTTAAAATTCACCTTTGTAAACTCTGCCTCTGTGAACTCTGTGTTCTCTGTGGTTGACAAAAATTCCATCGACTGAATAGTTACCCAGTACTTTTGGAACATGTCCCAAAGCTTTTGGGGAATGTCCCAAAGCTTTTGGGGAATGTCCCAAAGCTTTTGGGGAATTCCCCAAAGCTTTTGGGGAATTCCCCAAAGCTTTTGGGGAATGTCCCAAAGCTTTTGGGGAATTCCCCAAAGCTTTTGGGGAATGTCCCAAAGCTTTCGGGGAACGTCCCAACAGCTTTGGGGAACGTCCCACAAGCTTTGGGGAACGTCCCAAAACCTTCGGGGAATGTCCCAAAACCTTTAGGAATGTTCCTCAAAGTCTTGAGATATGTTTACTTTGCATACAAATGACGCAGATTTTATTATACTCATCGCACTATGAAATTCAGTTTTTATTTGCAACTATTCAGTCGTTTGATTTTTATTTTTTTATTTTACCGCGAAACACACGAAATTTACGCGAAAAGACGCAAAACTAAATTATTCGCGACCTTTCGTGCTCTTTTGAATAGTTACTTTTATTTTTTTTGACAGGATAACAGTAAAACAGGATAGACAGGATTGTCAGGATATAAAAAAATCCTGTCTATCCTGCCATCCTGTTAAATCCTGTCAAAAAAATAAAAACTAAATGTAACTATTCAGTTTCTTTTAAATAACCACAGAGAGCACAGAGTTCACAGAGATAAATTTTTTGAAAATGAAATAGACGAAAATTTCATTTTCAACTCTTTTGTATATTTTCGTATTTAAAATTCACCTCTGTGAAATCTGTGAACTCTGTGTTCTCTGTGTTCTCTGTGGTTGATAAAAATTCTGTCGACTGAATAGTTACAACTAAATTTCATCGTGCTATGGGTATAGCTGCGATATCACGGTCCTATTTTTGTCGGATTTGGGTTTAAGAAGTCGCGGGGGCTTCTTGTGGTGTAAGTTTCGGGCATTGGGTAGGGTTCGCCGGTCATGTAGTCCTCCCCAACCATTAACGTCCTTATCCCGCTCCTAACATTCCTCAACGTACTTCTAACCCGATTAAACCCAGTCCCCACACCATCATCCACACCATACCCTTGCGGATAACCGCCTGCGCCTTGCGGATAACCCGCCATCCCTTGCGGATAACCGCCTGCGCCTTGCGGATAACCTGCCATCCCTTGCGGATAGCCGCCTGCGCCTTGCGGATAACCTGAATACGGATCAGCTCCGTAAGGAGGATACTGCGGATAAGGTTGGTAAGGTTGATTCGGCGGATAAGCCGAATACGGCGAACCAACTACATCAAAAGGTTCGTTGGGAAAGTTCGGCGGAACATTGCCCAAATTCGGCGGAACGTTTGACAATCTTGGCGGAACATCTGATAAGTTCGGCGGAATATCCGACAAACTCGGCGGAACATTCGACAAACTCGGCGGAACATTCGACAATCTTGGCGGAACATCTGATAAGTTCGGCGGAATATCCGACAAACTCGGCGGCATGTTAGGCGTATAGGGTGCGGTGTTGGCATTATAAGGTGTGCCATTCGGCGGATAGGGTTGGATGGGAACAGAAATAGGCGCGCCGTCGTTTGTTGCTAAAGTTCCATTTGGACCCAGTTGAAGCCCAAGAGGAGAACCATCCAATCCTAATAACGTACCATTGTTGCCAAGACGCACACCAAGCGGATAACCGCCAGAACCAATCAGAACATCATTTCCATTAGTTCGGAATCCACCCGCCAACAACGGCACTCCACCCTGATCAAGTAACTCACCTCCTTGACCAACAGCCACACCCAACGGCTCACCATTCAAACCAAGCAAACTGTTGTTCGCCCCAAGTTGCACTCTTGTTTGTTCACCATTTGTCGCTACTATCCTATTGCTCCGATCACGTCTAATAGAATTGACCGGCATTTGAACAGGATACCGTTGAGAACCAACCCCCGCACCCGCGCCCCCGAAACGCCTTTGAGACCTTGCCAACATCCCTATCGGCACACCCTCCGGCGAAACCAACGCGCCATTGCGGTCTACAAATAAACCAATAGACGCACCATTCGGACTGTAAACCACACCGCCCTCACCAAGCCTAATCCCAGTTGCCCTACCATCAGACCGCAACACTACACCACCTCTCCCAACCTCAAAACCATTGTTGCCCGTCTCCGCTTGCACCACATCGTTCATCGACAAACGACCGCCGTCTAACGCTTGCAAATACCCATTCCGCGAAATACCCGCCCCAATCGGTCGCCCAGACGAATCCAATAACATGCCATTGCGCCCAACCCGCAATCCGGTGTCCCTACCGGAAGATTCCAACACAATATCACTCCCGCCAATACGCAACGGATTGTTTGGAGCATTCAAAAAGCTCAAAGCATAATCACCTATCGGCAAATTGTCCGTTTCCAATAAAATACCATTTTTCGCCAACTTCAAATCCAAAGAAACACCATTCGGACAAACTAAACTATTGCCGTCCTTGCCAAATCTCAACCCCAAAGAACGACCATTCGCTCCAACCAACTCTCCCGCACCGTTCGTTTTGTATCCGACATTCTCATCAATGTCATCTCTTGATGGTACGTTATTGCCTTCAGAATCTTGCAAAATTCCTTTCGGCGAAATCCTGCAGCCAATCGGACGACCGGTTGTAATCGAAATCAACGTCCCGTTAGATTCAATCCGCAAACCAGTCTCACGCCCCTCTTTGTTCAAAATGCAATTGCCCTTTCCAAGCCTAAGCGGAACATTAGAACCCGGTATAAAACATAACGCCCCCTTGCCAAGCGGTAAATTATTCGTTCCAATCAACGCCCCGTCCTGCCCCAACTTTATCCCAAGCGGTACACCGCTTGGACTAATAAGCATTGCCCCGTCCGTACCAAGCCTCAACCCCGTCGGTACCCCGTCCGTTCCAAGCAAAATCCCGCCCGAAACATTCTTGACCCGCGTTGGTTGCCCGTCAGTTCCCTGCAATACCCCGTCATCCGAAATCTTCAGCCCGATACGTTGCCCCGACGAGTCCAACAAAAAACCTTCCCTCGTAACCCGTAACCCCGTACTTCTACCGGCAGCGTCCAAAATTACGTTGCCCTTCCCAATTCTCAAAGGATTGTTTGCGCCGGCTCTGAAATTCAACGCCGTCCCGCTAATAGGTTTGTTGCCCATCGAATGCAACGTACCGCCCTTGCCCAAACGTAACCCCAACAGCGTACCATTCGGAGCGATCAAAGTTGAACCGTCCTCACCCAACCTAATACCAGTCAAAATCCCGTCCGTACCAAGCAAAATCCCATTTGGAATATTATTCGACCGCGTAACTTGCCCGTCCGTCCCTTGCAAAACCCCATCATCAGATACACGTAACCCCAGAGGCGCACCAGATAAACTCGTAATCTCACCGTCCTTGCCCAAAACCAGACCAGTGTGATTTCCATTAGGACTCAGAATTTCATCATTCGCGCCAAGATTGAAAAATTCGCGGATACTTCGCACACCCGCCCCCGCAGCTGATTCGTAATTCTGCGTAGTCATCACCCGCGATAACCCAACAACATTCGTCCCAATCGGAAAACCATCAGGACTAATCAACGCACCACTTTGACTAAGCCGAATACCTTGCGGACCAACCGGAGTCCCATCAGGTGTCAAAATAATACCATTTCGCCCGCGTCTAAAACTGTTCGGCAAAATCGGAACACCATCAAACCGAATAATAACACCATCCGGCAATAACCTATAACCAATCGGAATCCCATCAGTACCAAGCAAAATCCCGCCCGCAATCGCTTGATAGCTATTCGCGCCCAGTTGCTCACCGTCGTAACCGAGCAACACGCCGTCGTTGTTCAAAAAAATCCCAACCGGCGTACCATTCGGCGCAATTAACATCCCCCGCCGCCCTATTTTAAACCCCGCCGCCCCAAGTTGCGACCCGTCCCTCGCAATCAACACACCGCCGCGATCAATCTTGAAACCGATATTCGGAATCTGTTGCCCGTTGTCAACCCTGTACAAACGACAACGATTGCCAAAACGAACCCCAAGCTGCGACCCGTCCGATGCCAAAATCACACCATCACCCCCCAACCGCACACCAACCGGAATACCTTCAACATCAACCAATACGCCGTCCTTGCCGACAAACGTACCATTAACACCAAGCAAAAAACTGTCTTGCTCTTCATAGAACCTGTCCGCAGCAGTCAACGGATGAACATACGGATGAATCCTGTTTTTGTAAGAATAATACGCCGGCGGATCAGCTGTAACGTGTTGATGTAAACCTTTGGGATAGCCCCAATAATCTTGCGTCGGCTCAAGCTCGCCGCCGCCAATCTCCCTTATGCTGCTGACAACTTCACAAATCGGATCAAATAAAACCGATAACCTGCTTCTCCGTTGCGGCAACGAATACGGGTAATTGTAGTTGCTAAACTCTTTAGTAACTCCTCCGTATTGCGGCGATTCGTCGTGTTGCGTGTCAATATTCGCGGAAGTTCTCCGCAATGCCGGCGAATTGAATTGCGGAAACGACGGAACATAGATTTGTCCGAGCGGAGTTTGTAGCTGTTTTGAGTTAGCGGTTTTGGAGCTTTTGTTGCGTGAATGCTTCGCGATAATTTTTGAAGGCGAATTCTCATCAACAATCACATCACCGCTTGGAAGAGCAAGAGTCGGTACCCCGTCAAAATTCTGCCCAGAATTATTGCCCAAACCATCGTCCATAACAACACCGCCAACAACATCGCCCGTTGCGGCGGACTTATCGGGTTCGGCGGTAATTTGGGCGGAAGTGCTTTTTGCCGTGCTATTTTTAACAACTGTTGTCGCGCCCGTTACGGTCTCCACAAACAACATTGCCGAACCTTGAACCAAAACCGTAAGAACAAAAACAAAAGACCAATTGAAAACTCTCATCCTAAAATTTCTCCCTCCAAATTGGAAAAATAGATTCCTACTAATACCACCAAATCCCATCAGCCCGATTTCACACACCGGAAAAACAATTGCCCACCTAAAAAATCCCCTCTGATACTTCGCGCAATATTCCCGCAATAGAATCCTCTTTGGGCATGTTTCGACAATAATGTTTTGCAAGTTTATTATTTTTGCCGATCTTTCCCCTTATTCCAGTTTTGCTGCCGGTAAAGTTTAACTACATTCTAAAACTTATATACTGAAGCTGTTTTAAAATTCCAGAAGCTGCAGTAAACCTACAACACAGAACCTCAGAAAACGAAACAACATGAAACAGTTGTTCAAGGACGAAGCCTATCGCTACTATGAAATTCCTCTTGCTTTGGAATTATGAAATTGTTATACTGTAGATGCTGTGAAATTCATTTTTTTAAGGCAGGATTACAGGATCGTCCTGGTTCACTGATTACTGGTTTTTACAAATTTAACAAATTTTATACCGAAGTCGGTATAACAAACAGGAGAAAAAATTATGACAACTTTTTTATGTACCTACAAAGGCGACGGTCAAACGCTATTGAAACATAGTGACAATGTTGCTGAAGTGATTACGGATTTGCCGTTGGATAATGGCGGTAAAGGTCGCGGTTTTTCGCCGACTGATTTTTTTGCAAGTTCGCTTGGTGCTTGTGCCATGACTATTATGGGCAAATACGCTGAAGCTGACGGTAAATCAATTGTTGGGACAACAGTTGAAATATCAAAAGCAATGGGAGTGAACCCGCGCCGTATTGCCGAAATCGGGGTCAAGTTCACTTTTCCCGAAACCGTGCCGCCGGAAGAACGCCCTAATTATCTCGCATACCTAAAAACTTGTCCGGTTTACAACAGCCTTAACAACGACATAAAAGTTACAGTTACCTCAAACTAAAATCCCGAATGCCACTCGAACAATAAATTTCAGCAACGCAAAATCACAAAAGCCTGCTTTTCAATAAAATAAGCAGGTATACTGTAGCTACGATGAAATTCATCTTTTTAAGACAGGATAACAGGATTGTCAGGATATAATAAAATCCTGTATATCCTGCTACCCTGTTAAATCCTGTCAAAAAAAGAAAAACTGAATTTCATAGTGCGATGAGTATATGATCAGTTTGTCTTAAAATTCACAAAACTGAACTCACAAGCGTAACAAAGTGAAGTGATTGTTCTTTGGGGAAGCCTAAGGCACATATCGTTTATGGTATAAATATTGTGTATTCAGTGTGTTTAGTATGTTTAAGGTTATGATGGAATTGACCCCACTTGAACAGGTATGGGCGATCTTGTAAAATTCTTGGTCTTGTGGATTTGTTGATCCTGTCTATTGTTTTGGGCGGGATTTTTGGGAAATTCGGGACGAATATTTATGAGCGGAATTTTACGGAAATTTGATTTGGATACGCCAAAAGCTGTATTTTATTTTTATAAGCTGCGGTAAACCAACAACAAAGCATATTGCTCAAAGACAAAGCCGGTTGCCAATACCAATGTCGATGTCAATACTTGCTGCGGAATGATTTTTCTATTCTGTTGACTTATTTGCCCTGTGTTTGATGGAATGTTTCGGTGTCCGTTTCAATATATACCGCAGCTGGTGTGAGTGATAAGTTTTGCCGTTTAAGAAATCCCGAAGTTTGGGTACGGCGGCGAAATTTGTTATCATTATTAGTCTTGGTGTAGAAATTTATTGGGAAAAAAATCAAATTGCCCGAGAGCGGTTGCCAAAAAACTAACAGAAAGGGGTAACATTCATGACCAAGTACAATGTTTCGGATATTCGTAATATCGTTCTTTGCGGACACGGCGGATCAGGTAAAACAACTCTCGCCGACGCAATCCTCAATGAAACGGGTATGGTCAAAAAGTTGGCAAATGTTGATGATGGAACCAGCATTTGTGATTTTGACGAAGAAGAGAAGTTGCACAAATATACTATAGAATCAAGCGTCATTCATTTTGAACGCAATGGACAATTATTTAATCTGATTGACACACCGGGCTATCCTGATTTTATAGGGCAAACGGTTGGTGCGATTTGGGGAGTTGACACGGCGGCTATTGTGATCAATGCTTCCGCAGGAATCGAAGTAAATACGCGGCGTGTATTCACTGAGGCAAAAAAAGCCGGTCTCGGACGAATTATTGTCTTAAATAAAATGGACAGCGAAAACGTCGATTTCAAAAAATTGCTCAAACTCGTTCAAGATGTATTTGGAAACGAATGCGTGCCATTGAACGTTCCTGTTGGAGAAGGACAAGGATTTCAAGGCGTAATAAATACTTTCGATTTGCCCGCCGATACCGCTGGCGCAATTGAAGACCCACAAAAAGTACATGAGGCGTTGATTGAAACGATTGTTACCGCCGATGAAAACGCGATGGAAAAATATCTTGAGGGAACTCCGCCTTCAAAAGAAGAACTCGCAATATTGATGAAGAAAGCTATTCTTGATGGAACTCTTATACCGGTGATTTGCGTGTCCGGCAAGAAACGCACGGGATTAAATGAGTTGCTTGACCTGTTTTCAACTTGCGCTCTCCCGCCCGACATGATTCAACGCAAAGCAAAAGATCAAAACGGTGAGGAACAAGAAATCAAATCAGACCCTGCAGCTCCGGTTATCGCGCAAGTTTTCAAAACTCGTATTGACCCGTTTGTGCAAAAATTGAGTTTTATTCGTGTTTATAGCGGCTCTTTGAAAAACGGGCAAACCGTACAGATTTCAACTGGACGGCGTGGAATAAAAATTGCCCAACTATTCCTAATGCAAGCAAACGAAACGAAACCAATTGACGAAGCTACTGCCGGAATGATTGTTGCGGTGGCGAAGTTGGAGGAGCTTGCAACGTGTGCGACGTTGGGTGATTTTGTGGTTGATGATTTTCCGTTTCCGACTCCGATGGTTGGGTTGGCGGCGGCTCCGAAGAGTCGCGGCGACGAAGCGAAATTGTCTGGTGCGCTGGCAAAAGTTACGCAAGAAGATTCAACTTTCATCTGCCAACGAAACGAACAAACAAAACAACTCGTAATAACAGGAATGAGCGAATTGCATTTACAGGTAATTCGTGAACGTTTGAAGCGGCGGGACAAAGTTGAGTTGGATACGAAGGAGCCTAAAATTGCTTATCGCGAAACAATCCAAGCAAACGCCGATGGTATGTACCGCCACAAAAAGCAGTCCGGCGGCGCAGGTCAATTTGGTGAAGTGCATATAAGAATGTACCCTTTCCCCAAAGGAACAGACCCGTCAGAATTTGCCAACAACAAAGCACAATTCCCTTCAATGAAAGATTTCCATTATGATCCGGCGAATAATTTTATTTGGGTTGATGCGATTGTCGGCGGCGTTATTCCATCGAATTTCTTTCCCGCAATTGAGAAGGGATTTAAAGAAAGAATGAGCAAGGGCGTTATTGCCGGTTATCAGGTACAAGATGTTTGCGTGGAGCTTTATCACGGAAAATATCATGATGTTGACTCAAACGAGCACGCGTTCAAAACGGCAGGCTCAATGGCATTCAAGGAAGTTTTCCAAAAAGCGAAACCGTCAATCTTGGAACCGATAGTCAAAATGGAAGTTACTGTTCCGATGGCGAATGTCGGTGATGTAAATAGTGATTTACCGAATCGTCGAGGTCGTCCGCTTGGGATGGAAGACGCGGGCGGAGGAATGCAAACCATAACTGCCGAAGTGCCTTTGTCAGAAGTCATGACGTACAACCGAATATTGGCAAGCATGACGGGCGGGCAAGGAAGTTACGGTATTGAATTTTTGCGATACGATGCTGTTCCGGGCAACATCCAACAACAAATCATCGCATCCGCCGAACTAGCCGAAGAAGAAGAGTAAATTCAAATCAGGATAATTCATCGCAGCCGATATGGGCGACATGTTTCGCCCATACCGGTTTGTGATATAGCAAATTCTTGCAATCTTTATAGTCTCGTTTGCAATTCGTTTAAATTGTTGTTTACAACAATTTATTTTTCTTTTGGGAACTTCTCCCAACCTAATTTTAGTCCTGTACGCCGTAGCTGGCTTCGCCCTTGAACAACCGCTTCACGTTGTTGCGTTTACCTAACGCTCTGCGACCGCAGCTAAAGTAGCTTGAGTATAACGGCAGTGTCTTCGCTGCCAAAATCGGAAGCGAGATGCTTCCGTTACAGTTTCCCTTTTATGAGATCAAGTGTTGTGATGGTGTATGGTTTATCGTGTTTGGTGTTGACTTTATCGGGACCGATTACGGCATCGAAGCATGTGATGACAAGTTTACCGTTCCAAGAGATCGGTTCACCCGGTTGATCAAGTTCTCCGTTTGCGCCGTCGCTGTCGGGTGATTTTGCAATTCTATGAACTTTTGCGTCCGGCGTTATTATTGCAATCGCGTTTTCGGAAAAATCAGCGACGTATAAATTGCCGTTATCATCAAAACAGATGCCGTCTGTTGTCCGCAAATTTTTTGGATTTTTTGCCCAAACTTCCGCTCCAACCGTTTTGCCCTTGTCGTCAATTTTAGCGCGTAAAATTGTTCCGTCGCCGAAATTGCCAAGATACAAATCGCCCGACTTGTCAAACGCTATTCCATCAATCCCGTACTGACAATCTTTATTGTACGTTAAAGCTGTTAACAACAAATTCGCGTCCTCTGCTGTATTTGTTATGGTAATAGTTTTTGTTTCTGTTGGGTCAAAACAATAAACGCCGCTGACAAGTAAACCGCTTTTGTGTTTAATTTTTGTCATCAAGCTGTTGGTGATGTAAATTTTTCCGTTATGAAATCTGACACCGTTTGGGTGTTCGATTCCGTTGGCGATTGTGCGGGTTGTAATTTTTGCGTCGTCTCCTTTTCCTTGTATTTTGCATTCGAGCAAACGCCCCTTGAACAACCCTTCCGCCTTGCCCGTCCAACCTTGATTATCGCAAATAAACAGCTCGCCGTCTCGCCCAAAAGCAATCCCCATCGGACAAGCAACACCCGTCTCCTTCAATACCGGCACGTTGAACCATTTCTCGATTTTGCCCGACTTATCAATCCGAATAACAACCGCCGGTTTACTTTGGTCTGCGTAATTCGGACACGCAACACACAACCGCCCTTCGGAATCAATTGCCATACCATCCGGCGTTGGGCAATATTCAGGCAACACCGCTAACAATTTCGGCGTTTGCAATTCAGGTGTCGCGGCAAAAGGATTATTGCACAAAAACGCCGAAATTAATACCGAAATTGATAATGTAACAAAAAAAGTTACTACTGATCTTTGATTAAGTTTTTTCATTTTTCTAAAAATTTGTTAAGGTGAAAAGTAACTATTCAGTTGCTTTTAAATAACCACAGAGAGCACAGAGTTCACAGAGATAATTTTTTTGAATGTGAAATAGACGAAAATTTCATTTTCAACTCTTTCGTATCTTTTCGTATTTAAAATTCACCTCTGTGAACTTTGTGTTCTCTGTGGTTGATAAAAATTCCGTCGACTGAATAGTTAAGGTGAAAATTTGTCACGTTTCTTTGGAATGATCTTGGTCAAAACCTATCACTCACATCGACTGCGGAACATTATCTACGAAATGCGGCGTGTTGGCTAGTATGGGCGTTTGCGGCGGGGGCGGGGGGGCTTGTGTGTGGTGAAAGGCAACGGATAATCTTTGTTCCGGTTTGGGTAATCATGGACGTTTGGTTTGTGATTTAGGGAATTTCCAAAAATTAATTTTATTCGAATTCGGTTGTTTTCTGTCGACTGAAAATCGGTTGAAGATCGACCGAATTTGAAATAATTTGTTTTTGGCAAATAGTATTTTTTTTGTAACTATTCAGTCGAATGATTTAATTTATTTTTTAAACCGCGAAATACGCTAAAAGAGCACGAAAGGTCGCGAATAATTTAGTTTCGCGTCTTTTCGCGTAAATTTCGTGTGT
>JAIRWK010000009.1 GCA_031268995.1 Planctomycetaceae bacterium | reverse complement strand
TACATAAAATGCTAAAAATCGCACACTTCCGCGTAAAAAATAAAACAAATTGGATAAACAAAATAACTCAAAAAATACAAAACAACTTAAAACAAAACAACTCCGAAAACTCCCCCAATTGAACAAAACACTATTGCTAAAAGCACGTTCATTCTAACACAGTTTTTTGTTTTTTCCGTTAACGGAAAAAACAAAAAAATACCTCCAATAACATACAAGGTTATTTTGTTAAAAAAATTAGATGGAAATGAGGTTTGGGGAAGTTCCCATCATATAATTTGAAATGGTTTCTCTTCAAGATAGTTTGGTTTCTAGTTCTGCCCGCAAGTTGCCGGTGCGGGTGCGCCCCGATCTTTCGGCACAACGGCAACAATATCTTGGTCGGATATACTGGATTGTCAAAGAACCAATCGGCTCGCGATATTTTAGATTTCAAGATGAAGAATACGCAATCATGGAATTACTTGACGGAACGCGGAGTCTTGACGACATTAAACGCGAATTTGAAAATACGTTTCCGCCTCAAAAAATCGCCTTGAACGAAATTCAGAATTTCTTGGGACAACTACACCAAAGCGGACTCATCATCGCATCAACTCCCGATCAAGGTAACGAATTATTGAAACGAAAAAAGAAACGAAAAAAACAAGAACTACTCCAAAAATTCACAAACGTACTCGCAATAAAATTCAAAGGATTCGACCCCGATACAATTTTGAGTGTACTTTATCGTTACGTTTATTTTCTTTTCAATCCGGCAATTGTTATATTTTCGTTGTTATTTTGTTTGTCGGCGGTTTTGCTTGTTGCGATCAATTTTGATACATTCCGTTCAAAATTGCCCGAATTTAACATGTTTTTCAGTCCGTTGAATCTTCTCCTTCTCAGCGCAACATTAGGCGCAACAAAAATCCTCCACGAATTCGGACACGGACTCACCGCCAAACATTGCAAAGGCGAATGTCACGAAATGGGCATCATGTTTCTTGTGCTTACGCCGTGTCTTTACGTCAATGTTTCCGATTCGTGGCTATTGCCAAACAAGTGGCATCGAATCGGAATAGCACTTGCGGGAATGTATTTTGAGTGTGTGCTTGCGGCGGTTTGTACATTTATTTGGTGGTTTTCAAACGAAGGTCTTTTGAACTATCTAGCTTTGAATATAATGTTCGTATCGTCAGTCAGTACAATCGTTTTCAATATCAATCCTTTATTGCGTTATGACGGATATTACGTAATGTCGGATTGGCTTGAAATTCCAAATCTCCGCCAGAAATCAACAAAAATCCTCACCCGAAAATGTATGCAATGGTTTCTCGGTATGGAACAACCAGATGATCCGTTTTTGCCGAAACGCAATCAGGTTCTCTTTGTAATATATTCGGTTTCGGCGTTTTGTTACAAGTGGGTTGTGCTTGCTTCAATTCTTTTTTTTATGTACAACGTATTTGAACCGCATGGGTTAAAAATCATCGGTCAAACGATAGCGGTTGCGTCGCTTTTTAGTTTATTTGTGATGCCGCTTTACAAGGTTATCAAATTTTTCCGTGTTCCGGGTAGGTTATATAAAGTGAAAAAGTTAAGATTTTATTCGACGTTATTGTTGTGTGTTGGTGTGATTTTATTTTTATTATTTTGTCCGCTTCCGTATTTCGTTATTTCACCTGTAATAATTGAGCTCCGCGACACGCACTCGCAATACGTTTATGTTCCAAATGTAGCGGGAGGTTGTCGGCTTAAAGCGATCAACGTTAAAGCAGGACAATATGTTGAAAAAGGCGACACGTTGGGATTGCTTGAAAATTATGAACTTCAAAACGAATTGATTGCGCTTGACGGCAAAATTAAAGAACTTCAAAAAGAACTCAAAACATTGCAACAACTCCAACTGAGCAACGACGAAGCTGTCTTGCAAATCGCTCCTTTGGTGGAATCAATCGCGGCGACCAAACAAGTTTTCGACGAAAAGCTGCGTGTTTTTGACAATTTGAAATTGAAAGCCGAATTATCCGGCGTGGTTGTTTCACCTAGTTGGCGACCTTATCAATTGCCGGGAAATGATCAATTGCCGATGTGGTATGGTTCGCCGCTTGAGCCGACAAATATCGGTGCAACATTCGAATCAGGAACAGTTTTTTGTGCGGTTGGTGATCCGAAGCGGTTGGATGCGGTGATAGTTGTTGATCAATCGAAGATGGGATTTTTACGGATTGGCGGTCGAGTTGAAGTGATGTTGCATGAGTTGCCGGATCGAATATTTGTCGGCGAAATAAATGAATTTGAAGAGCAAGCCATAACGTCAATTGATGTTCAATTGTCAACAACCGCAGGCGGCGAAGTACCAACCATGCGTCAAAAAGACGGCAACGAAAAACCAACAAGCTCATCGTACCGCGTAAAAATGTTGCTAGACAATCACGATGATTTGATCAAAACCGGAATGACTGGTGTTGCAAAAATTCACGTTGCTCCACAAACACTATCAATGAGAGCTTGGCGATTGTTCAACGAAACGTTTAATTTTAAATTGTAACTTATGTTACGCATTTCGTGTCTACCTTTAAGAAAGTTAGGCATCGTCGAGGAATAAATGTACCATTGACAATCAAACACATTTTTATTTTAGTGTCTCATGTTACGCATTCGGTGATAACCAGAGACGTATTTTCCTCGTCCCGTTAGGAACACAATGTTGGTAGAAAATAATGTTTCACCTTTTTTCTGAATAATCACCATCATTTCCGTATCGTGCGTAACGTGAATTATTTAAATTGTTTGATGAATTTTTGAGTTTTTGGTTGTGAGCCTAGTTGGTAGTTTATGAAGTTGTTGAGCAATTTTAATGTTTCGATAATTGATTCGTTTGTGAGTTTTTTTGTTTGGTCAATTATTTCCTTTTCAAAAAAATTTAATACATTTAGTGTTTCTGTTTTTATGAGGGTGTATTGTTGTTTTAGGTCTCTGCTGATTTCGGCGCATTTGCCGCAAATTATGCCTCCGGCGGATTGCTTGAAATGTATCAATTGACGCGGATCATCTATCTCAAATTTTTTTCCGCATTCGGCGCAACGATCCAAAACAGGTTGCGTACCGTTTTCGTGCAACAGTTGAAGCTCAAATTGCGCAAGGTGATAATTCACCGATTCCGTTTTCGCGAAAACGGACAACTTTTCCGTTAAAAGATCGTACAATCTGGGATTGGGTGAATTTCTTTCAGTAAAAAGGTTAACCAACTCCGCAATATAATAAGCCGCATACAAACCATGCAAATTACTTTGTCCTACGCGGAATCGTCTAATCAATTGCGATTCTGTGAGTATATCAAGGGTGTCATTTTTTTTCTGGATGAATGTTACGTTAATTTGGGTGAGTATGTCAAGAGCAGATTCGAAAGGATTTTTCAGCCGCCTGCCGCCTTTGGCTATCGCTTCAAGTTTGCCAAACCGTCTCGTAAATAAAGTTACAATTAGACTGGTTTCGCTAAAGTCCACACTCCTAATAACAACCGCTTCGTCGTTTTCCATAACTTTTTCTCTGAATTTTTTCTATTGATGATCTTGATGTTAAAATAATTTTTTTAATAATTCACGGTAAAATTTTTTTTGTTGGTGAAGGGCAAAGGGACAGGAGGGACAAAGGAGACGGAAGGGACAATTTATGATAAGGCATCGCCCTTGAGCAACCGCTTCACGTTGTTACGCTTGCCTAACGCTCTGCGTTGTAGGTTTATCGCAGCTTCAGGAATTTTAAAGTAGCTTCAGTATAAAATTACCATTAATGCCCTAAAAGTAAAATGAACCAACCTAAGGTAAAACCGTTTATTGAACATTAATGGTCATTTATTTTTGGGCAATGCCTTATCCGACATCGCCTAGATTTAGTACTGTGCCGTATCTTTTCAACATTTGGCGGCGTAATTTGGCGTGTTCTGTGTTTGCTAGACCTAGATCGGAATTTACTAGATCAATTGCGTCTTTGCGTGCCTCATCCACAATTAAACTGTCCCGTACTAAATCCGCGATCTTGAAAGGCGGTATTCCGTGTTGTTGCGTTCCGAACAAATCGCCTGCACCGCGAATTTTCAAATCCTCTTCCGCTAACTTGAAACCGTCTGAAGTTGCCGCGAATGCTTCCAACCTCTTTTGCGAATCCTCATTGGGCGTGCTTGTAAAAGCTGTACAATATCCCGCCTTTTTGCCCCGACCAATCCTACCGCGCAATTGATGAAGTTGCGACAATCCGAAACGCTCAGCACTCTCTATCGTCATCAAATTTGCATTCGGAACATCAACCCCAACCTCAATCACTGTCGTTGCAATCAAAATCTCAATTTCGCCCGTTTTGAAATCAAACATTGTCCGTTCTTTTTCGTCCGTTGACATTCGCCCGTGCAAAATTCCAATCTTAAATCCCGCAAACGCACCATTCGACAATTGTTCATAAACTTCATGTAAACTCTGCGCATCAAAATTCTCCGACTCCTCAACTAACGGTACAACAATATACGCTTGCCATCGATTTTCACGAATTTTGTTAGCAACAAATTCCCACCATTTTGTCCTGTCTTCAGGATTCGCGATGTGCGTTACAACTTTCTGCCTACCGGGCGGCAAACCTCGCATCACCGAAACATCAAGATCACCAAATACCGTCATTGCAACACTTCGCGGAATTGGAGTCGCCGTCATTACCAGATAATGCGGGTCAAATTTTGCGTTGGATTTTAAGACAGCCCGTTGCATTACGCCGAATTTATGTTGCTCGTCAATCACAACTAATCCCAATTTTTGAAACGGTATCTCACCGGCAACAATCGCTTGCGTCCCGACAATGATATCCGCCGCGCCCGATGCGATTTCTTGCAAAATATTCGCGCGTTCAGTGGGGCGTTGTCCGCCGAAAAGCGGCACTACATTAACACGGCTACTTTCAAGCAATCGATTTATTGTGTGCAAATGTTGTCTTGCGAGAATCTCTGTCGGTGCCATAAAAACAGCTTGATAACCATTCGCCGCCGCAACAAGCATTGCATAAATCGCAACCACTGTCTTACCGCTGCCAACATCGCCTTGCAAAAGCCGATTCATCGGTACCGCTTTTGACATATCGCCCAAAATTTCACTGATTGCTTGTTCTTGCGAATCGGTTAATTTGAAAGGGAAACGTTGACGAATTCGCACATCGATTGTACGGCTACTGTTAATCGGTACTGCTTGAAGTCTAGTACGATGCTGCAATCGACGAATCGCAAGACCAAGTTGTAAAATAAATAATTCTTGATACACAAACCGTCTTTTCGCGTTAACCATTTCATTTTTATCCGCTGGAAAATGAATTGCGTTGACCGCTTCTGTAATCGGCATCAATTGGTGTTGTGTTAAGAATTCTTGCGGAAATACTTCTTCTAATTTTGAAGAATATTCGGGCAACATTTCACGCATAATTTTTCGCATGTGATGTTGTTTGATTCCCTCTGTCAATGGATAAATCGGCAAAAATTGGTTCGTTCCGGTGTCGTCTTCATCGTCTGCAAGATACGTTATTTGCGGATGCATCATAACCCAAAACGGATGATCGAATTTCGGTTTGCCTGTAAGCATGACGCGGCGGCTGCGAGCGAAATCACGCATAATAAAAGACATCTTAAACCAAAGCGATTTCACAAAACCATCACCGCAATCAACAAATAAAGCCAACATCTGACCGCGACGAGTTGACCGTGTTTCCCATGATTCTATAGAACCGATGATAGTTTGTATTTTGTCCGACTCAAGTTGTTTAAACTCACGGCGATCTGTTAGGTCAAGATAATCACGCGGAAAATTAAACAACAAATCAAACGCACGCCTAATACCAATTCGATTCAACCGCTCTCCACGTAACGAACCAACCCCACGCAAAAACTGAACCGGCATTAATAACGGATCAATTACTTCTGAACTCATCTTCCACTTTTTATTTTAAACTGTTCAAATACAATAATCTTGCACCTCGAAAAACAATCGGCACCAAACACAACAAATACCGCCGACTTTCATTGTACTTTAAATTACTATTTCGTGTAGGGACACAATAATATTAGCACGCAGATTCAGGGGATGTTGAGATTCTGATCTTGCGAATATCTACTCTAAATCTGCGTCGTCTGCGTGCTGAATTTAAATGACAACATTTACCCGATTGACAAATAACTTTGTCTAGGTTATCAATTAGCGGTTATTCGACTGACGAGACGTTTTTGCTTGAGTATTATATACCGTAGCTGGTAGGGCGATAGGCTTCGCACTTGAACAACCGCTGCACGTTGTTGCGCTTGCCTAACGCTCTGCGTTGCAGGTTTACCGCAGCTTTAGGAATTTTAAAGTAGCTTCCGTATAGTATAATATTTTTTCATTTAATTTTTATCTGGATTTTATGCGAGTTTTTTTTAATTTGTCAATAATGTTGAGCGTGATGCCTTGTCTGTCAACATTGATGCTTGGAATTGGTCAAGACGATATTTTGTTGCCTGTTCTTATGCTTTTGGCGGCGTGTTTGAGTCTTTACGTTACGGATTATAAACGTCTGATTCAACTGGGAGATTGGACGGTCAATGTGTTGATTGTAATAATTGTGTTTATGACAATCGGCGATATTTTACATCATTGGGGCGAGGCGTTGGCGATTTCAATTGTTCGTACGCTTGTGTTCGTTGAGATAGTTTTATTATTTCGGCGAAAGGACAGTAAACTTTGTTGGCAAATTTTGTTGATTTCGTTGTTGCAAGTATTGGTCGCGTCGGCAATGCAGCAGAGTATGCTTTTTGGTGTTATTTTGGTTATTTATCTTTTTATTGGTTTGTGTACGCTTACGCTGCTTTTTTTACGCAACGAAAATTTATATTATCAACGTCATTCTTTTGTGCCGTCGCTTTTTGAAATTGTGCGTGAGGAGATTGCAACACGTCAAGATTATGGTCGGCTTGTTCGTTTGGCGTTGCTTACGCTTTTTACGGGACCTATCGCGCTTGCAATGTCATTTTCGCCGCGTAAACCTCCCGACAAAAATACAACCGAAATCGAAATTGAAAAACAAAATCTCAAACAACAAAAAGAGCGTTGGGATATTTTGCGAACTTTTTTTGCCGTCTTTTCCAAAGAACCCAATACTAAAACCGGCACGGAGACTTCAAAACATTCAGCTCTCCAGAACAATACCGCAATTGCCGATAAAAATTCACAATCAAATGGTCTAAAAATTCCCGAAGCCGGACGCGCAATCACGGCGGTTGACGGCAGCAATACCGTTTTAGAAAGAACTTGGGTGCAAGCACCAAGCCGAAAAAATAAACGGTCGAAAAAACGTAACGAAAATGAAAAAGAAGTTGACAACGCCGATAACAATTATCCATTTTTTCACGAACTGCCGTCGTTTTCGGCTGGTACGATGTGTTCTGTTGGGCTTATGGGCAATGCTTATGAGCTTATTTTTCGGTTGTTTCGCAGTACGTTTGGTGTGATGTTTATTGCTGCGGTTTTATTTTTTATTATTCCGCGAATAGGCAAAATAGATTTTTGGCAAATCAATTGGACGTTTGGCAATTCGCGTTGGGAGACGGCGTTTATTCCGCGAGTTGGTGCGATTGGTTTTCGTGAGGAAATTAGGCTTGGTTCACTTGGTTCAATTTTGCCGTATCATAGCGAAGTGATGACGGTGCGATTTAATAAAACTGTTGATGGTCGTGTTCCAAAGAGCGACGCGGTTTTGAATTCGTACAATGAGATTGAAGGTGCGTCGTTATATTTTCGCGGAATTGCCTTGACCAAATACTCAAATGGAATATGGAAACCACAAGACGAGCAACAAGCCGTGTCGCAAATTATGACCGACTACAACAACGGACGGCAAGCAAGATACGAAAGAAATATAATCGATAAATCAACAAATCCGGTCAACATAATTATTGAAACAATAAATGAAAATATCAATACATACATCAAAAATCTTTCCGATAATAACACCACAACAACCGACACGGACAACACAGAAAAAATAAATAATATTAACAATAATAATGTTCGTGATCGTTTTGCTAATCGTTTTCAACGCCGGAATCGCGGTTCATCGAATTGGGGTTATCTTGAGCAAACGAATGGCGACATTCGGCGAGTACCGTTTGAGAGTAGCGGGCAAAGTTTGGATCAGCGTTCGCAAATGTTTTTTCGGCATCCTCTTTTTGGTGTGCGTCCGGGGCTAGGTGTTGATGCTGGCGAGGGCGAGGATTTATTTTTTGAAAACGATAGCGATCTGGTGCAGCTTAACATGTCAATATTGCCGCTTGACACGTCTGTATTTTTTGCTCCGTGGCCCTTTTTTACGACGAATGTTACTGGGATTCGGCGTGGGCTTTTATCTTATTCGCACGGCAGTTTGCATGAAACGCGGTCGCAAAGGGCGAGGTACACCAGACAAATTTATTCCACCGGTTTCAAAAAAGGTAATCAATTGCAATTGATTCCGTGTCAAGAACCTTTTGCGGTTGATGACATGTTTCAAGTGCCGGCGCGCGGTTTGGATGCGTTGATTGAGTTAGCGAAAGAATGGGATCGCGAATCGGGAATTCCGAAAGAAAATATAATCGGCAGAGCAAAATATTTTGAACGGCAATTTTTGGAATCCGGCAAATTTTGTTATCAACTTGGCGGCACGAAACGAGATTATGAACTTGACCCGCTTGAAGATTTTATCAAAAAGAACAACAACGGGCATTGTGAATATTTTGCCGGTGCGCTTGCGATGATGCTTAGAAGTGTAGGGATTGGTACGCGGGTGATAGTTGGTTTTAAAACTGAGGCGGTGAAGTTATCGGCGAGTGAGGTTGGGTGCATGGTTCGGCAATCTGATGCGCATTCGTGGGTAGAAGTGTTTGTCCCGCAAGAACGACTGCCGTCTGGTTTATGGCGGGCAAATGCCGATTCAGAGAATGCTGATTCGGCAACAACGAATAATCGTACAAAAATTCCAAATGGAAGTAAAAACAATCCGTATTGGTGGGATCGCGGCGGGTGGTTACGTCTTGATCCGACACCTTTTTCGGTTGATAATACGCTTATGACGAAGTTTTCGTTTGGTCTGACTGATTTGGTGAACATGGTGAAGAATTGGTGGAATTATGGTGTTTTGAATATGAATTCGGAGCGTCAAGTTGAATGGGTTTACAAACCAGCTTGGCTATCGGGACAATATTTGTACGAAAAAGTTTTCAAGGTGGAATTTTGGCAAGAAATAATGTGGGGGATAATCGATCATTACAAGTCATTGATTCTCAACTTCAGCAGCGGCAAAATTTCATGGAGTATTCAAGACGTTTTACTTTTGGTGAGTACGGCATTGTTGGCGTTGGTTATTGTGTTTATTGGGTTATTCATTTTACGGCGGCTGCGGTTATTGCGGTGGAGGCGTGTGGGCAAGGCGAGTATTAGCGGAACGGTTGAATTTTATTTGCGGATGGAATATATACTGTCAAAATACAATCGCCAAAGATACCCGTATGAAACGCCGCTTGAATATATTCGTTTAGTTAGTCCGTTTGAGTTGACATCATTTATTTTGGATGCGTATTATGGAGTGCGTTACGGTGAAGCCAAATTAACCACCGACGAATTGCAAACAATAAAAATTTCACTAGATGAGTTGGAAAAAGAGCTAGAAAAAGGAAAACAATTGTCCAAACAATTCGATGCCTGAGTATACTCAGGCTGTTTTAAAATTCCCGAAGCTGGACACGTAAGCGTAACAACGTGAAGCGGTTGTTCAAGGGCGAAGCCTATCGCCTTACCGGTTAAGGTATGACTGTACAAAAAATTCCTGATTAAAAAATATCAGCACGCAGATTAGGGGGAGATTTGCAAGTACAGAAAATATACTGGAGCCTGCCGCCTGTACTGATTTCGATGTATTGAAAAAAATTACTTGACGTAGTTCGTTTCAGTTGGTATTGTTTATATGGAATTTGGAATGGCAGTTTGTTTCCTTTGACCTTAATGAAGTGCAAAAAGGTGAGTGAATGGTGTTGTGTCGTATTGTTCGTAACATTTGCGGTACAAATTTGCTCTAAATATTAACCCTATAACCTTAATCAAATTATGTATTATCCTTGGTGGTATGTTCCCGGACTTACTGCGCCGATGCTTATTGCGGTGGTGGCGGTGATTCATGTTTTTGTGTCGCATTATGCGGTTGGCGGCGGTATTTTGATAGCGTTGGAGAACCGGTTTGCGGTTGCCAATGGAGACAAACCTTACCGTGATTATTGGTACAAGCACGCGAGATTTTTTGTGCTTTTGACGGTGGCGTTTGGTGCGATTACCGGAGTGGGTATTTGGTGGACGATAGCGCTTGCGTCGCCGCTTGCAACGGAGACGTTGATACGTACATTCGTATTTGGCTGGGCGATTGAGTGGGTATTTTTTGTTATTGAGATTGTTTCGGCGTTTATAATGTATTATTTCTGGGTTAAACTCAAACCTCAAACGCATGTTATTATTTCGGCGATTTACGCAATTGCGGCGTGGATTAGTTTGGTTTTGATTACGGGGATAACGGCGTTTATGTTGGACTCTCGCGGGTTGTTTGCCGACTGGAGTGAGACGGGCAATTTTTGGCACGCATTCTTCAACATTCAATTTTTGCCCCAAACAATAGCACGAACAGGCGGCGCAATATTATTGGCAGCACTTTATGTTTTTTTTCATGCAGCTTGGACGTTGGGCAATGACAAATTATTGTTGGAGAAGGTTGTCAAGAGGATGTCGTGTCCGATTATTTTTGGAGTGATTGTGATGGCGGTTGGGATTGCGATGTCGTTTATTTTATTGCCGGAGAGTGTTCATAGAGCGATTGAGCGGGCGGTGTTGTTGAATGTGTTGGTGGTAATGTTTTTTGGTATTTGTGTGATAATGGTGTTGTTAATGTTTTTTGGTCCTGTAATGCATCCGAAGTCGGTTAGCAATGGTTTTGCGATTTCGCTTTTGGTTTTCGGGTTGACTGCGCTTGCGACGGCGGAGTTTATTCGGGAGGCGGCGCGGAAGCCTTGGATCGTGGATCAGATTGTGCTTGGGAGTCAAGTTTACAAGGATGAAATTTCCCAATTGCGGGCAACAGGTTTTTTGCGAAATTCAAATTGGCAAAAAATTCCATCAAACAAGTTGGAACGCGGCGGTATGATTTTCATGTATCATTGTAACAATTGTCATGCGTTGGAGAGCGGACTTTCGGCAATCGTTCCGCTTTTGTCGGGCGAAGATGACAAGAAAGTGATCAAAGATAAATTAAGATTGCTCAATAAACCGGTAATTTCAATGCCGCCGTGGACAGGAACGGAAGAGGAGCTAGACGATTTAGCCGATTTCCTAAAACAACTAAGCCAAGAACACTACAAACAAAAATCACCATGAATACGAAACCAAAGCTCGTTTTCCGTCATTGGAATTTTTTAAAATTAATTTATTCGAATTCGGTCGATTTCTATCGACTGACATAGAATCAATTTTGTTGCAAAAAAATTTTTAACAGTAAATTTAAAATGACTATTGATCAAAAAAATAATGTTATGGAAGGTAATTCCGACTGGTATAAATCGGGTAATTTTTTACTTGATGGCGGTTGGGGAACGCAATTACAGTTGCGTGGTATGGCTGTTGGCGAGCATCCTGATATTTGGAATTTATCGCATCCTGATGTGGTTTTATCTGTCGCGGAGTCGTATATATTGGCGGGCAGTGATGTGATACTGACGAATACATTTGGCGGTTCGCGGTTTGTTTTATCGCGTAATGGTTCGGCGGACAAGGTTGAGGCGGTCAATCGTGCGGGAGTTGCGATTTCAAAGCAAGCTGCGCACGGCAAGGCAAAGGTGTTTGCGTCGATTGGACCTAGCGGCATGATGTTGATTTCGGGCAATGTTACCGAGCAAGAGCTTTATGATGCGTTTTTGGAGCAAGTAGTGGCGATTGCGGCGGAGAAACCGGATGGTATTGTTGTGGAGACGATGAGTGATCCTTCGGAGGCGGCGATTGCAGTGCGGGCGGCGAAGACGACCGGTTTACCTGTTGCGGCGTGTATGGTTTTTGATTCGGGCAAAAATAAAGATCGAACAATGATGGGTACAACACCGGAGCAAGCTGTTGCAAAGTTGACGGAAGCGGGCGCGGATATTATTGGTTCGAATTGTGGGCAAGGAGTAGATGGTTTTATACCTATTTGCAAGAGGCTCAGGGCAGCGACAAGTTTACCGATTTGGATAAAGGCGAATGCGGGTTTACCGGAAATGGTTGGCGGTAAAACTGTTTATTCACAATCGCCTGAAGACTTCGCGCAAAAAGCGGAACAACTGATAGAAGTAGGCGCAAACTTCATCGGCGGCTGCTGCGGAACAACCCCAGATTTCATTGCAAAATTAAGACAAACCGTATTTCACAGACTGACATAATTTCCCTTTGAACAAAACAAAAACTAGACCGTAGCCTGTATAACGCCCCATTGTGAGGCAAGAAAATTTCAACCCTTTAGACTGTTCTCAACTTTAAATTTTGACAACTATACCCAAGCTGTTTTAAAATTCCTGAAGCTGGATACGCAAGCGTAACAACGTGAAGCGGTTGTTCAAGGGCGAAGCCTACCGCCCATACCGGCTCCGGTATATCGTCTGTTGATATAGTCGCCGAAATTCATAGTACAAGTAGTGTCGTATATTATGACCGTTAAATATTTGCATGCTGTTTTGTTTCTTTTTGTATTTGTGAGTTTCCTTGATGCAGAGGAGATTAAGAAACAATATGCTCCTTTAGTTGCGGAACCACAACCGCTACCGATTGCAAAAAATCCGACTAACAAACCTCGTAAAGATGAACCGATAACCGTTGGCGGAACCGTTGTAATTGAATGTTACGGTAGTACAGATTCCTTGCCCATTGGCGGGGCAATTGTATTTCTTGTTCCGCAATCTCCGTCAGGCGTGCCGTTGAAAACGGTTGCCGATCAGAATGGATCGTTTGAGTTTGTATTTAAGCGCAACGGTAACGAACCATTCACGCTCTTTGCAATAACACCAGACAAAAAACTGATAGGAGATGAACTCATACGAGAAAATGATGTTCCATTTTTGGATTCTTCTGAACCGTCTGCACCGGAAAAATTTCGAATCCAAACCACTGTGCGAATCTTTGATCGTGAAAAATGTTTTAGCGTAACCGGAACGATTAAGGATGTCGCGGGTAAACCAGTTGAAGGCACTTTGATTCAACCAAGTGGATATGGCGATTTTCGTAGCGTGAGTGATGTAAAAGGGCAGTTTGAAATTTACACGAAAAACGATTTTCCGCACGCGATTTGTGCTGTTAAATGTGGTGTTGGCTTTGCCAGCATGTTCCGCGGAGTAACGAAGGGGCATAGCCCACCTTTCATTGATCCGCTTGAGCTTGTTCTTACTCCTCCGTCGCCTTTTCGATTAGTTGTGGTTGATGCCAGAGATATGCCCGTTTCCGATTGTGAAGTAACTGCCATTTGTAAGAATGGTTGGGAAGGCGAATGCCCTATTCCGGCTCTTGCCATAACCGATCAGAATGGTGTCGCTGTAATTGACTGGAAACCGAAAACTTCTGAATTTCAGTTTATTTTTGCAATTCGTCCTACAAATCGTTTACGGCGTTATGCCGATGGTTCTTCGGCGAAATTGATTCCCGATCCGAAAAAAAACATTTTCTACGCCAAGAATGTGACATCGGGAAAATCTTCTACTGGAGTTAATTTAAATGAATTGAAATGCGTGATTCCATTCAAGGCAGAAATGAAAGTAAAACTCATCAATCCTTTTGTTAATCCAAATGGAAAATCGGAACTGAAAATCCCAAACATCAGTGCTTATGCATCAAACAATAAAAATGAAGAAGAGTCGTTTGCTCTAAGTTATGATAACTCACCAGATATTAGCAAATATCGTAACGATCCAGCCGAATGTGAATTTCTCATGTATTCCAGTCCGAGACAATTTTTCAGGATTCGTGCTAGGTTGAGTGACGGCGAATGCTCTGTTTTTCCAACCGTTCGCGGAACAATGGGCGACGGCTTCACCCCATCCGAAACAACTATCACACTTCAAAAAGGTACACCGTTACGGCTTCGTCTTTTTGACGAAAACGGTAATTCTTTGCGTTGGAAACAGGGGCGTTATGAGGCATCGATTTCTGAAATTGAACCTGATCCTTCAGTACCGCTAATGGAATGGGCGAATTCTTACGACTTCCACGCTTCACTAATAAAAGCCGCCAACGCAAAAATGACGGGTGCTGAAGAGCTTGTTTGTTATCTGCCGTCGGGTAAATTTAAAGTCAATACGCGGTGTGTACTCGGACCCCGCCCACAGCAGATGTATTCTCTGCCTAAGTCTACCGATTTACCAGAGAAAAAACCAAAAAAAATCAAAAACAACCAAAGAATAATTAGTATTCCCGCTGTTCCAGACGGCAAGGAAATAATTCTGAATTTCCATTTGGTCGATCCGAACCTCAAACCGAATACCCCAAAAAAATAAACCGTCAACGATAATGTTGCATACTCAAGCTATGTTAAAATTCCCAAAGCTGAACACGTAATCGCAACATAATTACCATGAAACTTTACGCATTTACAACTCCCGAAATTCTCCCAAACAACGGTTATCTCAAAATCGGTGAAACGCATGGTTCCGTCGATCAACGCATTAAAGATCAAGGGCATACACTTAATACGCCGGTTGTTAAAGTTTGGGAAGACGCTGTTATTACGGATCGTTCACGTATTGATAAACGTGTTCATCAATATTTACGTGAACAAGGTTTTCACAATCCCAAATATCCCGATACCGGAGAATATACCGAACTCATTAAATGCACTATCGACGATCTGAAAAGAGCGTTTGAAGTTATCAAACAACAAATTTACAACGAAGAAAAACAACGCGAAGAAGTCGGCAATCAATTTTATCTGGAAATTCGTAACTGGTTTTACTGGGCAACAAACGCGGGAAACACGCCTTATTCTGTTGCAAAAGCGGAATACACGTTAAGGTTGGTGATTCGTTTGTTGCTTTGTTTTTTCCTGCAAGAAAAAGAACTCGTTCCCAAAGAATTGTTTGACGAACAATGGATTCGGGAAAATATGAAGGAAAATGAAGAATACCGTTACTACAATGGTATTCTCCGTAATCTGTTTTTTCACTGCCTCAATATTTCAATTAAAGACCGCAAAAATTTTGAACACACGAAACTAATTAAAAATATTAGCAAAATTAAAGAACAATTTCAAAAAATTCCATTCTTAAACGGCGGTTTGTTTAACGTACACGATGACGATGATACCCAATTAAGTAACAGATATTTCTTTGAAGAATTACATACGGAAAATATTCAAGAACTCGATGGTCATTACAAAGTCGAAGGTATCATCCGTATTCTATCAAAATATCGATACAAATTGACGCTTGACGATTTATTTGACCACGCCGAATATACGAAAACAATTGATCCTGAATTTCTCGGTAAAGTCTTTGAAAGTTTGTTATCATGTGTTGATGCGGACACAAAAGAAAACCGCCGGAAAGTTACAGGAAGTTATTACACGCCAAGAGAGATCGTCGATTACATGGTCAATGAATCTTTGGATTTGTATTTACAAAACGATTTGGAAAAAGATTTACCAAAAGATTTATTGCAATGTAAAATATTGGATCCCGCTTGCGGTAGCGGCGCATTCCCGTGTGGTATTATGAACGAAATCATGAATCGTATCGATCCTGATCAATCACTTTCTCAATCAGAACGTTATCATATCAAATTAAAAATTTTGCAAAATGTTATTTATGGCGTTGATATTCAACCGATAGCGGTACAAATTGCCGTATTACGATTATTCTTGTCACTCATTCAAGAAATTAAACCGGATAAAAAACAAAACAATTATGGTATCGAACCGTTGCCGAATTTTGAAACGAAATTCGTTTGTGCCAATACACTCATCGGTTTGAAAAAAGAAAAACAGCAACGATTAGAACTGCCGATTGTTAAAGCAACCGTTAAACAATTGCAGGAAACCCGCAAACAACATTTTATCGCATCAGATATTCAAGAAAAAGAACGGTTAAAATATTACGATGAGACGTTACGGAA
>JAIRWK010000438.1 GCA_031268995.1 Planctomycetaceae bacterium | reverse complement strand
TCGGGGCACCGTCCACCCTCGAATACGTATCTTATCAGGTTGATGCAATTCCGCAATCACGTTTTTAACGGTAGGACAATAACTTGCCCAAATGTAGACCAAAAATGCGTAACATGAGTGAATAATAGTTATAATCGTTGGGATTGTTTCTGGTGGATTCTGAAAAATTTTGTTTTTTCTGTTGTCTAGTTGAATTGTTTTTCGGATTAGCTATACTTCGCGAGCGGGTGGAGGGGCAGTGTGGAATGAGTTGGTCGGAATCTTCGCGTTCTTTTTTGGGTTGGCAATCTAACTCAACTTACTCAGGTTGTTTTAAATGTCCCGAAATTTGATACGCAATCGCAGCAATATGAAGCGATTGTTTAAGGGCAAAATTATTGTCCGTGCCGGTTTCAATATTGCAAGAAAAATAAATTGTAAAATCAAATGGAAACAAACAAATGGAAATTGCGCATAATGCGAATGGCTTATGGGATTCGGCGGCGAGTGCTTGCTCATACTATTTCACGTAATGGCGGTTATTTGAGTCAGGCTTGTTCGTCCGCCGAAATTTTCGCAACACTTTACGGTAAAGTTCTTCGTTTAGCACCGCTTGAAAATCCTATTTTGCCCACGAAATTTACCGAGACCCCGAAAATCGGCGTGCCAACATTTACCGGCACAGAATACAACGGCGCAGGACGTTGGGAATGTGATAATTTTATTCTTTCGCCCGCGCAATATGCTTTGGTTTTATATGCGACGTTGATCGAGGCAAAACGTATGGACGAAAACGGTATGGAACAATATGACAAGGACGGCAGTCGAGTTGAGATGATTGGCGCGGAGCATTCGCCCGGTATGGAAGTTACAACCGGTTCGCTAGGACAAGGTATAAGCCAAGCCGCAGGTATCGCTTGGGCGAGAAAAAATATCGGTGAAACCGGACGTGTGATAATGTTGATGTCGGATGGCGAATGTCAATCGGGCGAATTTTGGGAAGCAGTTCAAGCCGCAAGTTTTCATAAACTTGGTAACATGTTGATTTATGTTGACATGAACGGTTATCAATGCGACGGCATTATGTCGAATGTTATGAATATTGAGCCGTTTCATAAGCGGTTGAAATCATTTGGCGCGAGAGTGTATCGAGTTGACGGGCATGACATAGAGACTTTGGTTAAAATCGGAAAAAAACAATCCGCGCAAGCTCCTACTTTTGTTCTTTGCAAAACCGATCCGTGTCGTGGGATAGATATTTTGAAATATCGTTATCCAAAATTTCATTACGTAAGATTCACAGACCAAAACGAGAAAGCCGCATACAAAAAATTTTATGACTCAATGGAATTATTGAGAAATTAAATTCACCAAATAAAGTACCGACATTGTTTCGGCATACTTAAGCTACTCTAAAATTCATGGAGCTGAACACGTAAGCGCAACAATATGAAGCGGTTGTTCATGGGCAAAGCCTACCGCCCATACTGGCTTCGGTATAAAACATAAAGAACAGGTAAAAATTGAACGATGCCACAGGTTCGTAACGATCTTAGAAATATTGCTATTATTGCGCATGTTGATCATGGTAAGACAACACTTGTTGATTGTATGCTTCGTCAGAGCGGACAATTTAGAGACGCGCAACTCACAGGAGAACAAATTCTCGATTCAAATGATCTTGAACGTGAACGTGGAATAACAATTCTTGCGAAAAATATTGCCATACCTTACAAGGAAGTCAAAATAAATATTATTGACACGCCCGGTCATGCTGATTTTGGTGGTGAGGTTGAGCGGGTGTTGAGTATGGCGGATGGTTGTCTTGTGCTTGTGGATGCTGCGGAGGGACCGATGCCGCAGACACGTTTTGTTTTGGGCAAGGCGTTAGATGTTGGGTTGCATCCGATAGTTGTTGTCAATAAGATTGACCGCAAAGACGCACGCGCTCACGAAGTGGTCAACGAGATGTTTGATCTTTTCTTGCAACTTGGCGCAAGTGACGAAGCCGCTGATTTCCCATATCTTTTTGCGAGTACAAAAGAGGGTTATGCGACAAGTGATCCTGATGTGCGTACTGATTCGATTTTGCCGTTAATGGATTTGATTCTTGAAAAGATACCTGCGCCGGAGGTGGAAATCGGTGCACCGCTTCAGATGCTTGTAACAACAATCGCGTGGTCTGAATTTGTCGGCAGAATAGCTGTTGGTAAAATTCATGCGGGGACGATTCGCAAGGGAATGAATATCGTGATGATGCAAAAAAATGACAAGCAGACCAACGGCAAAATCGCACAACTTTACACATTCAACAATCTTGGCAGAACGGAGGTACATGAAGTTGATGCGGGTGATATTGCTGCTGTTGTTGGTTTGACGGAGGTTGAGATAGGCGATACGATTTGTCCGCCGTTGAATCCTAACCCGTTGCCTAGAATACATGTTGACGAACCAACGCTCAAGATGACATTCGGCATAAATAATTCTCCGTTTGGCGGCAGGGAGGGTAAATTTGTAACGAGTCGTCATTTGCGGGAGCGGTTATTGCGTGAGCTTGAGCGAAATGTTGCGCTTCGTGTTGACGCGATAGAGGGAACGGAACAATTTTCGGTTGCGGGGCGCGGCGTTTTGCATTTATCGGTTCTGATTGAAACAATGCGGCGTGAAGGCTACGAGCTTTCTATCGGTAAACCCGAAGTGATTTATCGTAACAATAATGGCGTAATTGAAGAACCTTTTGAAACGCTTGTTATCGAAGTACCAGATAACCAAACGGGACCAGTTATGGAAATGGTTGGTACGCGGCGAGGGCAAGTTCTCGAAATTAGTAATCGCAACGAAATAACGATTATCACTTTTTCAATTCCAGCGCGGGGTTTGATTGGTTTGCGGACGCGGTTGTTGATGGCAACGCAGGGCAACGCTGTCGTGAATCATCGTTTTGAAGGTTACAAACCACGCGAAGAAACTATACCAGGTCGCCAAACCGGTGTCCTAGTTTCAATGGTAAACGGCAAAGCAAATGCTTTTGCGTTGGATTCGCTTCAAGCAAGATCGGAGCCGCATGTTGCGCCCGGTGATGTTGTTTATGAGGGAATGATTGTTGGTGAAAATTCAAGAAATGAGGATATGGATGTAAACCCGACAAAAGAAAAAAAATTAACAAACATGCGTGCATCCGGCAGCGACAGAAATATTATTTTGAAACCAGCACGCAAATTCACGTTGGAGGAGGCGTTGGAATTTATTGAGGAGGACGAGCTTGTCGAAGTTACGCCGTCGATAATCCGTATGCGAAAAATCATACTAAAAGAAATCGACCGCAAAAAAGCAAACAGAAAACGATCACAATAGAAATGATTGCACGATTATACTCAAGCTGTTTTAAAATTCCCAAAGTTAAACACACAAGCACAACAACGTGAAGCGGTTGTTCAAGGGCGAAGCCTATCGCCCTACCGGCTACGATATACAATCGCCGAAATTTATAGTGCGAATAAAATAAAATGCCAAACAAAAATGCTTTTGACAATTCGACATTTGACGGGTTTTCACAATCGTGTCTTAAATTTTTCCATGATTTAAATCGCCATAATGATCGCAATTGGTTTGCCAATAATCGCGACCGTTATATTCGTTTTGTTTCAGAACCGATGAAACAACTTGTTGGTGCGATTTCTCCGATGATTTTGGCGTTTGATCCGTTGGTTGTAACGGTTCCTAATCGTGTTGTTTCGCGTATTTATCGGGACACGCGGTTTTCGGCGGACAAGTCGCCATATCGTCCGCGAGTTTGGTTTGCTTTCAAACGAAATGTCGATTGTTGGACATCAACGCCGACTTACTTTTTCCAACTTGAGGAATCAGAGTACATGTTCGGAATGGGAATGTACTCTGCACCCGCAGCAACAATGCGCAAGTTCCGCGAAAATATCGATAACAACCCCGAAAAATTCCACAACATAATTAAACCAATACAAAGAAAAAGAAACCTTAACCTAGAATCAGATTCCTACAAACGCCGAATCCCAACAGATCATCCGCCAATTATCGATAAATGGTACCAAAGTAAATCCATCGCCGTCCTCGAACACCGCAAACCTGATAAAATTCTTTTTTCAACTGAGCTTGTAGATTTTTTGGTTGAGCGTTTTGTTTTGTTGAAACCGCTTTATGATTTTCTTTGGGATGCGGTGGTGTTGTGAAGATTTTTTTGAGGGACAAAATGGACATTGGGGACAATAGGATTTTAGTTCTGTATACTGAGGCTACTTTAAAATTCCTGAAGCTGATTACGCAAGCGCAACAACGTGAAGCCGGTTTCGGTATAGTTTTAAAAAATCAGCACGCAGACGGCGCAGATTTGGAAGAGATATTCGCAAGACCAGAAAGTAAAATCTGATCTACGATTATCCTTAACGAATCTGCGTCATCTGCGTGCCAATATAAAAATTATACTCAAGCTGTTTTGAAATTTCTGAAGCTGGACACGCAAGCGCAACAACGTGAAGCGGTTGTTCAAGGGCGAAGCCTATCGCCCATACCGGCTTCGGTATACGTTCTATTTTTTTTCTGTTGCCGTGCCGCGTTCAACCTTGATGTCGAATGTTTTTGTTTTTCCGTCAACAGTGAACGTTAAACCGCTTGTGTCAGGGTCGGCGTATTTTTCTGCAATTAGCGGCGTTTCTTTGCGTCCGATGATATCCGGTTCGCCGTCGCCGTTCTTGTCGGCTCCCATTTGGAGTTCAACTTGAACCGCTTGGATATAGACTTTGTACTCGCCTTTTGGTAAGCC
>JAIRWK010000423.1 GCA_031268995.1 Planctomycetaceae bacterium | reverse complement strand
AATGACGTTAAAATCGAGTTATACTGCGATACATAACGGTCAACCGGAGTCCATAAGCTCTTCAAGCACGTTAAAGCAAAAAGATTGAGAAAGTGGAAAATGATAAGTATACCGAAGCCTACCGCCCATAACGGCTTCAGTATAATCTTCCAGTTCATCCTCTATTTTGTCAATGCGAATTTTAAATCTGTGATACCTTATCCGCATGCCCTAATTTTCCAACCACCGCTAGGCAAGCTCTATTTTGATTGGTTTATTTGGTCAAGAGTGGGGTTACGCCGAGTTTGGGGTCGAATTTGGCGTAGCAAATTTCGTCGATTAGGTTATGACCTAAAAATGTTCTGCTTGCCGACGGGATTAGTGAACAATACAACAGGAATTGGTCTTTGCCAGTTTGGATGCGGTAGGCGGTTGCTTTGTCTGGCGGTACTTGCTCAAGATTTTCTCCAACAGTCAACTCGCGCCAGATTGTTTTTTTGTCAATTCTGGATAACTTGAAATCAAAAAAAATCGGTACAAACATCGATGAACTTTCACAATTTTGGCTAAGATAAATTTTGCCGCCACTCGCCCGTAAAAATTCAACCACAGATGACGCAAGCGGAATTACCCGAAACGACGCGGGTTTATTTAAATTGCTTACTTTTGGAGAAGGTTTGAATATAATATCGCTCTTTACATTTTTGCCGGATTTTGAACTCTTTAAGTTGTCCGAACAAATAAATGTAGATTCATACCGCAACCTCTTCCCGCGATCTTTCTCAAGAGATAAATCACCCAAAATAGAATCACACGCGACAAAAATTCGATTCGCCACGTCAAGTAAACAAAAACGCCGTAACCTAAAACCACCATCAAGCTCCGACTCAATCTCAAGCAACTCACAATCATTTTCGGTTTGTGAATTGCGCTCCTTCCAATCGCTGATCTTGCGAAGTTTTTGACCGTTGTAATGAATTGAACATTGCCATCCGCCGGAAATAACCGGCACATTGTTTTTAAACAATTCAAGCTGTACTTCCGCAGTAACATCCGACGAAACAACCACACCCGATAGATTATAATTCAATGAAACCGAAATCATTTTTGTATTATACCGAAGCCGGTATGGGCGGATAGGCTTCGCCCTTGAACAACCGCTTCACGTTGTTACGTTTGCGTGACCAGCTTCGGGAATTGAGTATAAAAACTAATATATTGAACTGCTCATTACCTCATTAAACAGGTTTTATGCTGATGTAAAACAATCAGCAAATATTCCAAATGAGGTTTGGGGAAGTTTCCTTGAGTATATGTACTAAGGGTCTTATAAATTTTCGCAAACGAGGTTTCCGATTTCGTTTGTTTTGTAGCCCATTTTTCCTGCGGCTTGGCTTTTCATTTTATTTCCGGTAACGAATGCGATAGATTTATTGATTCGTTTTGCGGCGTTTTGAAAACCTTCTTGTTCAAGCAGCATTGCGGCGGCGTTTATTGCGGCGATTGGGTTTATTATGTTTTGACCCGTATATTTAGGTGCGCTGCCGCCCATTGGTTCGTACATGCTGCAACCATTCGGTTCAGGGTTAATATTTCCTCCGGCAGCAACTCCCATGCCGCCTTGTATTATTCCCGCCAAGTCCGTTATGATGTCCCCGAACATATTTGTTGTAACGATAACGTCGTAGTATTCGGGATTTTTGACCATCCACATACAACACGCATCAACATTATTGTAGTCGGTTTTAACATCGGGAAACTCTGCCGCAACCTCGTTGAAAGTACGCAACAAAAGATCGTGTCCATAAGTCAAAACGTTTGTTTTACCGACAAGCGTTAAGTGTTTACCTTTGGGGTTATTTCTTTTTCGTGTATAGTTGAAAGCCCAACGTATGCAGCGTTCGCAACCTTTACGTGTGTATATTGCTGTTTGTGTAGCTACTTCGTCTGGAGTACCTTTTTTGAAGAAGCCGCCGGTTCCTGTGTACAAATCCTCCGTGTTTTCGCGAACTACGACGAAATCTATGTCCTCCGGTTTTTTGTCCTTCAATGGAGTTTCAACACCGGGCAATAATTTTACAGGACGGAGGTTAATGTATTGATCGAATTCGAATCGGAGTCGCAGCAAGAGAGATTTTTCAAGAATACCCGCCGGTACAGAGGGATGACCGATTGCGCCGAGCAAAATAGAGCTGTAATTGCGAAGTTTATCTATTTCGTCGTCTGTGATTGTTATACCTGTTTTGAGATAACGTTCTCCGCAAATATCGAATTCATTGAATTGCATTGGAATCTTTTCCAACTCGCCAACTCGCCTCAAAACCTTAACCGCCTCCGACACAACTTCGGGACCAGTACCATCTCCGCCAATTACTGCTATTTTTAACATCGAAATTAAAAAATTAAAAAATAAGAAAAAACATCCCGTGAACGGTTACGGAATACAATTCGGCAAATTATACGGCATTTCAATTACGCTGCAATATCGCCCTCCCAACAGTGAGAATTGTTGGACATTTATTTTAGAAAGATTTCAACGCGAAAAACACGAACGTTTCGCGAATGGGCGCAAATATTTTTTTAGCTCTCTTGTAATATCTGCGCTCATTCGCGGTAACTATTCAGTTGCTTTTAAATAACCACAGAGTTCACAGAGATAATTTTTTTGAATATGAAATAGACGAAAATTTCATTTTCAACTCTTTCGTATTTTTTCGTATTTAAAATTCACCTCTGTGAACTCTGTGTTCTCTGTGGTTGATAAAAATTCTATCGACTGAATAGTTACCATTCGCGAAACATTTGCGCTTTTCGCGTTGAAAAAACAACAATTTATTATGTTGTCTTAGCGGTTCTTTTTCGTTTTATTGTTACAAAAATTGCGGTGATTATGAATATTATTGCGGTTGTTAGGCTGGCGTAAACGGCGGCGTTGAATATTGTTGTTAGTGCGTCTAAATGTGGAACGAACACGAGAATCGTACCAACAATAAGTACCCCAAAAACAAATCTTGCCTTCCAAACCCGCTCAAGTTTGATAAACAATAGCCCCACAAGCAATACTGTACAATAAACCGCCCAACCCCAAAGATCACGGTTTGCCGCGTATAAAAGTTTGACCGGAATTTCTTGAATGTTTTTTGTACCAATGAGCGAATAATCTGTCTCAGGATACAAATCATGATCAATGACAACCGTTACCGGTTGGACGGATTTAAGGCGAATAATTCGTTTGTTCATTTGTGTAGCGTCGGTTGTTATCGTATCGTGAATTTGACGACCGAAGGTGAACTGCGGATTTAATTCTCCTGATTTCGGATTTGACTCTTCTAAATATCTTGACTCTCCTGAATATCTTTCTGATTTAACATTCATCTTATCTGCGGATATTTCCTTTTCATTTGAATCTTCTTTGGACGAAGAATCTTTCTTGTCGGTATGTATAACACCGTTGTAACCGTTGTAGGGACCAACGCCTTCCAAAGGGGACTTGGCTTGGGGTTCTGCGGTGGGATAGTTGGTCTCTCCAATGCGGTCTTCTTGGGACAAGAACATGAGGTTTTTGCTCTTTAATGCCGCATTGCTCGCAACTGATCCGGCAAAACCCAAACCAACTCTAAAAATCTTTAGCATTGCCGGATCGAATTGATCTATTGGTTCAATGACGGTATCGCCGATTTTTTCTACTTCGTAGCCGGACGGCGGAATAATCCCCCAACGCGTTTGCATCACCGGTACAACAACATCGCCGCCCGAACGCTTTTCACGCAAGGACGGAAACGAAAGCCGAATATTTTTCAGCGGATTGTTGTGATTACGGTAAATGATTTCCAATCGGCGCAAACGATCATTTGAAATTTGATTTGTCTGTGAATTTTCTTGTCTATTTGTTT
Source organism: Planctomycetaceae bacterium (assembly GCA_031268995.1). Classification (GTDB taxonomy): domain Bacteria; phylum Planctomycetota; class Planctomycetia; order Pirellulales; family Thermoguttaceae; genus WRKP01. The sequence goes on along the minus strand of JAIRWK010000423.1, from coordinate 7,024 downwards.
TTAGTTGTTGTTGGATTGGGATCAAAATATCGTTACCGATTTGTTGTGGTTGCATTGTTTGTCCGTCGAGTTTAACTGACCAGATTTCGTCGTTTTTGCCTAGTGTTAATTTCATTGATGCTCCTTCTGTGCAGATATTGTAGATTACTGAGTAGAGAGTACCGCTTGCGGCACTGTCTCCGAGCAGGGCGGTTATTGTAACATTTTCGATTGCTGCCGTAACGAGCGGCAACAATTGATTTCTTTGCAACATAACTACGGAATCGCCGCCGTCCTGCAACACTGAATAAACTCCAATCAAACGCTCGCCGGGTTGACAATACATTTCCGCAATCGTACCAACATCAACAGACCGCAACACATTAACCTTACCGCCAACCGTTGCCGTATTTGCCGTGTTCGTATTATCTGCGCCGGTTAACACATTCAAATCGAGTTCTTCATCGCCTTGAATTGCGATTATGTCAGATTGCCATGCGGTATTTTCGGCGGTGATTGCGGGCAATTTGAATGGTTGCGGGGCGGTGTTATTTTCTTTCGGGTCAATTTGCATTTCAAAGTTAACATTCAATTTCAACAAATCCGCTTGAGGTTTCGACAACAGAATTTCCCAACGCCGATATTTTTTCCCGCCAATTTCAACCTCGCTGCTAAATGTTTCTTTGATCTTGCTGCCCGAATCATTTGGCATCGAATGAATTATCGGCGTGTTGCCGGACAACACAATTGGCGAATGTTGATTACTGATTTTTGCGATTGATATTGTATTCGGTGTTTCGATGGGTAACAGGAATGCGACGTGTTTTGTTGAAGCGTGTTTGGCGGTGAACCAAAGTTCGTAATTGACTTGCAGAAGGGTTGGGGCAAATGAGTAGATCGACACAGCTTTGACGTTCAATCGCGACTCTAATTTTTCAAGTTTAAGTTCCAAGTCAAACGGTTTCGTCAAGTATTCATAAGCCAAAACGGTTTTCAATTGTTGAGAGTTTTGTACGGCGACGGGTTGGGGAAGTGGTTGTTTTGTCAATTTGTTGATTGCGGGAAATAAATTTTGCTTAACAGATTCGTCAAGCGGAATAAGATTGCCGTCCGCAACCGGAATGACATCCCAATCTTCTTCGCAACCGTTTTGTATTCCGATTTTTCCTTGTACATTTTTTGCGCCGACGATATTGAATTTTGGGTATTTGATTTTCTTTTCGTTGTCTGCGGCGAACCATCCTTCAACTTGACCGGTTGCCGAAAGAGCAAATCTGAAAGTTTCACCCGGAATGATACCTTTTGGAAATTTGACGAGAATTTGTCGTGTATTGGTGTTAGTTTGGTTATTGTTGACTTCGCGGAAATCCAATATTTTTTGGTTTGCGATTATTGATGAAATTTTCCAACTTGTCGGCATTTCAATTATCGTTTCAAAAAATTTGCCCGTATTTGCCGTTATTGCGTAATCGATTTGCAACACCGGCGTTTTGTCCGTGAGAATCAAAACTTCGCGTGAATCTACGCTGCAATCTGTTTTGGGAAGTTTGAAATTTGCCTTGACTGTAACTTGATCGTGCGGCGCGTACCATGCTGCCGCGAACCGAATAAGCGGCGAACCTGGTAACGTTTCCATCGCGCTTGCCGGTATCGATCTGTGAAGCGTCAACGGATCAACCGGATAAAGTTTATCGCACTCCAAATCTGTCATCTCAATTTCTTGTTCGACAAGCAGACCGAGTACCATTGAGTTCGCGGCAACATTGACCGGATTAAAAAGCGGAAAACGCCAATTTGTAACTTTGTCATGCGATTCCGCGTTCAACTTCGGGGATTTCAAATCTGCTTGAGTGGCTAACTTGCTGACTTTAATTCCTGAAAGGAAAATTGTAACCGAACCCGGTAACCGCTCGCGGAATTTCAATTTCAACTTTTCAGGAGTAGTTGTACCGTCATTATTTTTTTCGCCTTTTTCGACAACCCATTTATCCAACACAAGAGATTTGTTATCAACCAATTTCGTCTTAACATCGGTCATTTCGAATCCTGCCGGAATTTCAAAAACCGCTTCGGATATTCCTTGATGCATTTCCGTCAATGAAACTGTTGCGTGTAATCTTTCGTATTGTTCGGTGATTTCCGCGAATTGTGCGCTGCGGGCAATTACGGCTTGGTATGAACCGATTCGATGTGAGTTTAGCGACATCGTAATATCGATCAAGTTATTGGCGGGTTGGGGCAATAATTCAAATTTTGTTGTCTGTGTTTTTGTATTTTTGTCGTCTGTCTGTTTTTCAACTTTACGTGAAATCACCGCCGCGCCGCTCTTCAACTCAACATCACCCGAAATCGCCAACTGCAACGAATTTTTCACACCGTAAGGTAATCTGAAAGCTATTCGTTGCCGTGTCGAATCTATATCAAGCGGAGTTGTTGCAATTATTTTCATCTTGTGTCGTTTTTTACCTTGCAAAATCCAGCGTCCGGCTTGTGTAACGGCGTTACCGGTTTGGTGGGGGAAGCTGCGTATTTCCAATGCCGCAGGTTTTTTTGTTTCAATATCTATTGCTTCGATTATCGACACGCGATCAATTTGAAAGGGAATCATCACAACATCATCGGTCAAAACTTCTATTTCAATTTCTCCTTCAATCACCGCGCGTAAATCAGCGATCTCAATTTTGTAATCACTCGCAAGCAAAACCGCCTCAACCGGACTGCGCAATTGCGTTTTGTTCCGGTCAATTTCAAGCAACACTTCACGCGCCTGTTTTCGCAACGTTTCAAATTCTTTACGATTGATCAACAAATTATTTTTTGCCGATTCAAAAATCGATTTCAACTCGTCAACCGGTACATAAATTTCGCGCAATTTATCGAGTGCGTCAAGTTGCAGAGGTTCGGGCGCAACTTTTGGCGTTATCGGCGAGGGCATTGGCATTGGAGATGGCGGCGCGGGAGGAATTCGTGTTAAATTTTGAGTTTGCGTTTGTTGAACATGTTGAGCGGGCGGAGCGGAATTTGTTGGTTGCGCAACAGTTACGCTTTGCCCCAATTGCAATACCAAAAGTTGCAACATGCCCGACAATAAACTAATTATTATATACGCAAGCTGTTTTGAAATTCCAGAAGCTGAACACGCAATCGCAACAACGTGAAGCGGTTGTTCAAGGGCGAAGCCTACCGCCCATACCGGCTTCGGTATAACAATAAATATTTTTTTAGTTTTCATTGTTCTGTCCTCCTTCTTCATTATTTGTCGTAACGTTGCCGTTTGTATTTGTTGTCTGTTCGGGTTGTGGTTCTGTAATTTTGCGTTTTATTTTGCGCAACGAAAACAAACCTTTCAAAACTCGGCAAGATAAAATCACCGCAATTCCCCAACAAACCGCCGAATTAGTTATTAAATATTCGGTCAATGTTGTTGCGATAAATCCGGTGAAAATACAAACGATAATTATCGCAAGCGTAATTTGAACCCATTTTACAAATGTAATTCTGATTGTCAGAAGACCGTACAAAACCATGACGATAAAAATAATTGAGGCGAGTTTTGTACTGACGATTTGGATTTTCAACGCCGTATCGTTATCGGGATGAATTGCGGAGAAGGGATGTTCATTGCCCGCAATCTGAAAGTCATCGTGTTGAATACCGAATCCATTGTACAACGTTTGAACTTCAGATTGTATATTTTTGTACCTGATCAATGAATTGCGGTTGCCGTATTCGGATTTTTTGTACAAAAAGTCTTTTGTCCAATTTCCATCGTAAGCGACAACCAAAAAATCATCGGGAACAAAAACGGACAATTCCGCCTTTTGGATTGCGGTATTTGACATTTTATTTGGTTCTTGATCGCTTGTGGAGAAAGTCGGGATTAGTATTTTGTTTTTACTTGGCGGTTCGATTGTGTATCGGATGTCGAGTAAAAACGGGGTGTCTGGCGTGATGGAAGTCAAGGGGATCATGTATTTTGCGGTTGAGTCGGCTTCGAGCGGAACGCGTTTATTATTTATTCTAACTTCACTGATTTTTGCGGATTGTTCAAAAGTCATTTCAAGGCGTTGCTGAACGCTTCGGATTTTGAACAAGCCTTGTGCTGAGATTCCGGTACCGTTTTTTGAGAGAAACAGGTTTGCGCGGATGATGCCTTTTTCAATACTTGTGCGTTTAACTTCTTCGAGTTTGTAGCGTGTTGCGGCTAATTCGAGTTGCCATGTATCGTAAAACTCAAACGCCGCAACCGCATCCTCAACACGGTCTGCCGCCTCAACATCATTTTTCGGATCAATCGGTTTCAACCCGTTTGATTTATCCGATTCGCCTAGATCAATACTTTCTGATTTTGAGACAATTATTTGTCCCCAGATTCGGTCGGCGGGTTGTTGTTTATGCGGAGTCAATTTTGCGATACTTATGTCGATTGATTGTCCGATAGCCGGTTGTGCGATTACGTCGTCCCAACTAAAAGAGAGTTTACCTTTGCCGCGAATCTTACTGCCGCATGAAAATTCCCACGCAACATAACCTTTTTCTACGTCGTCGGGTTGCGGAACAATTCTAGTATCACGCCAATCGTTATTTATTCCGTTTCGATTCATTCGGTCGAGACTTATTCGTCCTGATATTTGTTCGGGCAAATCGATTCGTATTGAATTTAATCCGCTGAAGAGGACGTTGTAATCGAATGTTACTTTGTGTTTAATTGCGCCTGATTCAACGCGGACGTGGCGTATTTCCTTCAATGTTAATTGCGGCTGTCGTTTTTCGGCTTTGATTTTTAGTGCTACAATATCTTGGGAAAACAGGAAACCGGATTGCGCTTGTCCTTTTGCTATCAACCATTCTTGATCAATAATTTGTTGAATTGAGACAGGTTGAACGCCTTCGGCTTCGATTGGGTTTATCCTGAATGAATCATCAACACGCAACAATAATTTACCCGCAAATTGTTCAGCGAAATCCGGTAACATCGTCGGCAACAATACCGGCAATTCAAACGATTCGCCCGATTTTTTGCTTTCAATATTATCGACTCTGTGAAAACCTTCAATTTTCAAACCAACATTTCCAATAGCTTTTTTGGACAATTTAATTGTCATCAATTTAAATTTATCGTTGCCGTTAATTGGGGCGAGAGTGAATGAATCGATATTTGCGCCGGTGATATTATTTCCGTTGAATTGTCGAACGGAGTAATTGGCGAACATTGCGGGGACTTGTAGTTGGATTTGGAACAAACCAGCTTGTTCGATTTTGAATACTAGCAAATTTTCCAGATACAGACCTTGATTGAGGTTGATGGCGGCTTGTGAGGTAACGTTGATTCGCGGTTTAACTTTATTGACGGCAACGGCGAGATTGTAAGAGGTTGAAGAGATTCGGTACGCCGCGTCCCATTGATTATTTTGCAACTGTTTGGGCAATTCCGCAAAATCAATACGCAACAATCCCGCCGTATCTATTGTTTCGCAAATCAATTCATTTGTCGCGCGGATTGTGAGGATACCTTGTTGTCGTCCAACGCCTACAGCGGCGAGTTCGGGGATTTTAATGTTTACAGGTGTTGTTGAATTATTTTTATCATCTTGTTGTTTTTTGGTGTCGAATAATTTTTCGAGATCGAATCGGACGAGTTGCCGATCTTTTGCCGGTTCAAATAATTCGATTTTTATTGTTTGGATATTATCTTTCGTTTCAACTTCCCATTTTTTTATATTTGAATCGATTACACGGACAACTTTTTGGTCTTTGGGGACATTTATTGCGAGATTTGCGACGGATGCGCGGCTGATGTTGTATTCGAATTCTGCGGTTGTGCGGTAGATTCCTTCGTCTATTATGGTTTGTTGCAATATTTGTGTACTGATGAGAGCTTCGAGTCCGGTTGCGCCTTCTGATTTTGGAGTCCATGTAATTTGGACTTCGGGTACTGTTCCGACGAATGCGTGGAGAGTGGTTTGTTTGGAGTTATTTTCTTTTTTGTCGGCGGCGGCGATTGACGGCGAGAAATCAATTTTGACATCGGATTCGGGAATTATTACTGTCCAACGGCTCAACGGCGTTTGTGGAATTTGAAATGAAACTGAATTTCGACCGGGTAATTTCGCAATTCCTTTGGCGAAATTTAGGGTCAATTTAAATCGTTGTGTATTTGTTTCATTTTTTTTCTTTTCAACGACGAGTTTATAGCCTGTTTGGGGATTTCCGCTTATTTTTGCGGGTTCGCCGTTTATTTCGGCTTTTGTTATTGCGGTATCGCCGAGTCGGATGGGTATTTCGTGCCATCCGTCTTTGAGCAATTCGATCTCAAGAGATGATTCAACTTGCACAATATCATCAGAAACTTTTGCCGTTCCTTCCATTTCGGTAATCATTGCGGCAATTGGCACTTCTGATGTTTTTTGGGGTTCTTGTTTTTGTCGGGCGGATTCCAGAAGTTGTTTATATTCCGTGTAGGAAACGAACACGCCGCCTTCTTTGATACCGAAGCTGCGGTCAAATTTTTCGTATGGAACGTAAATTATATTTTCTTTTGGGACAACATTATCGGTGTTAATTTTATTGTTATCGTTATTATTTGGACTTTGGTTAGTTGTTGGTTCTGTGGTTGTGTTATTGGGCGGCGGCGAAGTTGTGGAAGTTGGCGTAGTTGTGGGATCGTCGCCAAGTGATATTTTTGCAACTGAGATTGTCAGTAGAACGGTGAAAATTACAAATAGAGTTGCGAAACCAAAGCCGACACGGCTTGAGTATACCGAAGCCGGTATGGGCAATAGGCTTCGCCCTTGAACAACCGCTTCACATTGTTGCGCTTGCGTGTCCAGCTTCAGGAATTTTAAAACAGCTTCAGTATAAAATAACATACTCAAACGAAATTTTTTTGACAACATGAATCTGATCCTTTCTCTTTTTTTTATTTTTAGTAACAATTCAGTCGAATGATTTAATTTATTTTTTAAACCGCGAAATACGCTAAAAGAGCACGAAAGGTCGCGAATAATTTAGTTTCGCGTCTTTTCGCGTAAATTTCGTGTGTTTC
>JAIRWK010000417.1 GCA_031268995.1 Planctomycetaceae bacterium | reverse complement strand
TATATAAAAACAAAAAAAACCACGCTTTTTTTTTTTCCAAACACAAATTTAATTTTCTTAAAAAATTTTATTACCTTTCTTTTTTTTTTTTCCTAAATTAAATCTCCCCCCCCCCCCCCCCCCGTTTGCCATAATTGCCCAAATTAACATTGGACGTAATGTCAATGTTAACATTGACTTCTGCATTGACCAAATTTAGCGTCAAATTTGTCTTTTTCATTTTCGCCTCCAATTCTATTTTTGTTGCTGGATTTGATAAACGTTTGTAAAAATATCGTGCTGTAATTTTCTCGTCAACAAAGCAAAAAAACAACAACACAATAAACGACTATTTAAACACGAATAGATCTAACACGGCACAAACCGTAAATCAAATTCACCGCGATCAAACTCAAAATCAATCACCAAGTCGCGAGAGTATAAAACAATTTCCCCCAAAACGCAACCCCTATTTTTCCAGATTCAAGAAAATTTTTTTCTAGCACGCAGACAACGCTGATTGGACAGGATATTCGCAGGATCAGAAAACAAATCTGATCCGCGATTATCTTTCGGCATTGCTCTGAAATAAAACTACCGTTACTTCCTTGAAGTCTAGGGGTGGTTTTATGCGAGTTCGATTTCGGTATTGGGAAGTTACACTCCACGACTTTTGGGTTTCTGGAAAATTATTTTTGGGCGATGCTTAATCTCTGGACAATCGGTTACGGTATACTGAAGCTACTTTAAAATTCCTGAAGCTGAACACGCAAGCGCAACAACGTGAAGCGGTTGTTCAAGGGCGAAGCCTATCGCCCTACCGGCTACGGTATATGTTTTTTATTTTGCCATGACTTGTTGGACGATGTCGTTGAGAGTTGGGATTTTGTCGCCGATGTTGCGGAGGTAATCCTCGTGATTATTGCGCCAGTTGACAAATGCCGCGTTTGTTGCAACAGTAACTAACTCCTCAAGCAACTCGTGATCACATTCTTTGAATAACGCCGGATCAATCTTGCACGCGGTTACTGCCGGTTGCCCGTCAACCTCAATTTCAACCAAACCGCCAGCAGCAATACCCTTGCCTTTAATTTGATTCAACTCCTTTTGAATCCAACGAGTCTTGTCAGTAACATCGCCCAATTTTTTCAGAAATGATTCCGGATCTTTCATAACGGATTCATCAAATAAATATCTTAACATAACTAAATTTATCGTATAATTTCAACCACAAAAAATATCCGGCGATCACAACTCGCCTTACTATTTACCAAAAACAAACGATCTCAAATTCGGTCGATTTTCAGTCGATAAAAATCGATCGAATTCGAATAAAATTAACTTTTATACCGTAGCCGGAAGGCGATAGGCTTCGCCCCTGCCTGAACAACCGTTTCACGTTGTTGCGCTTGCCTAACGCTCTGCGTTGTAGGTTTACCGCAGCTTCAGGAATTTTAAAGTAGCTTCAGTATAGTACATATTACTCTTTCGCAGGTACAATCTCGGCAAGTTCATTTACTCCGTTTGTCGAATCACTACGCGGTTTGGCAACAGATTCTTTTCGCAATTTTTTTGCCTCCGCTAAATCGTCAACTTGCACACGCCCCAAAAATTGAGCAAGATCGCCAAAACTGCGCAACGGTTCTTTGCCCTGTTTCATTTTCTCCGTTATCGGCTTCAACTCTTTTGGTTTCGTCGCCGTAACATACGTTTTTGGGTATTTACCGTTAAATTCACGCACACGATCAGTACGCCCCGAACGCCCAAAATTACCTTGACCGCGATCTCTGTTATGATCCGGGTTGCGTCTGTTGTCCTGTCCCGCAACAGTTGATCTTGGCGAGGTATCGTTTGCTCCGGATCGTTGATTTGTTTGTGATGTTCTTTGATCAGGTCGGGCAAATCGGTTACGTTGACCTTGTTGAGCGGCTGGGCTATTTTGATTTGGTTGGGCAATTCGATTATTGCCCGCGAAATTATTACCGCGTGAATGTTCTCCGCCAAATTTACTTGCGGTGTCAGGAGCGGTTCTTGTGTTATTATCGTTTTGGCGATTGGCGGTGTTTGCGTGTCCGCGCGGGTCGCGTCGTTGCTGTGAGAATTGTTTCCTTTCGCTGCCAGCCGCCACAACCGCATTCGCGTCGTCGCTTTCTCCCGCAACTCCTCCCCGTTTTGATTCCCTCGCGACATCGGGCGACAACATCGTAAGTGAAATACGCCGCCGCTTCTCGTCCAACTCCGTTACCCAAACTCTAACTACATCCCCAACCGCTACCGCTTCGTACGCATCGTTAATGTAACGATTTGAAATTTGGCTAATGTGAACAAGCCCCGGATCTTGCAAACCCACATCGACAAACGCCCCAAACTCGACAACATTTGACACCGTTCCCACAAGCTCGTCCCCAACTTGCAACTCGTCAAATCGCAACGCGCCTTTTCTGAATATCGGTTTTGCCAAATGTTCTCGTGGATCATCGTCCCACTTTATCAATTGTTCAAATATATCCGCAACCGCATGAACTCCCAACCCGAATTCCGCCGAATAACTTTCCGCAAGCTCTTGAATATTCGACGCAGCTATTTTGTCGGACAACTCACGGCGTTTCTCCGGCAACTTCAAATCCGCCGGACTAAAACCAAATTTCTCTATAATCCCAATAACCGCATTATAATTTTCAGGATGAATACAAGTAGCGTCGAGCGGGTTGTCTCCGCTATATACCCGCAAAAAACCGGCACAACTCGTAAACGTTACGCCACTAATTCCGCTAACCCGAAGCAACTCCTCACGCGAACGAAAATAACCATTCTCCAACCTGTAATCATATATTCGCCTCGCGGTAAATTTGTTCAAACCGGCAACATACCTCAACAAATACGGTGTTGCCGTATTGACATCAACACCCGTAAAATTGACACAAGACTCCACAACTTCACCAAGCGCATCTCGCATTCGTTTGCCCTTAACATCTTGCTGATAAGTTCCAATACCAAGATGCTCAACCTCAATCTTGACAACCTCGCCCAAAGAATCCTGAAGCCGACGACCAATAGAAACCGCACGGCGAAGCGATAAATCATAATTCGGAAGTTCTTCCCGCGCCGTTGAGCTTGTTACATACGCGCCCATTCCAACTTCGCTGATCATCGTGTAAGACAATTCCGTACCAGCGAAACGTTCGGATATTAGTTTCGATATCAACATCTCAACTTCACGGTTGCCGGTTCCGACTCCATAACCTATCGCAATAACAGAAATACGCCGACGTTCAATTGTACCGGTTAATTTTTTGATCAAATTAGCCTTGCGTTCTGCGCCGCCGGAAAAATATAGCGTTTCATGTCCTAAAATATTTCCGAACTCATCAAGAGACGCAACACGACTGCCATGTTTAACACCCGGATCGATTGCGAGAATGCGCTTATTTTTTAGCGGCGGTTGGAGCAGAACGCTGCGTAGATTTCGCGTGGAAATTCGCACCGCGTGTTCCTCCGCATAAACCAACATGTCAGACCGCAACTCGCGAACCAACATCGGAACAAGAACTCGATGAATCGCATCCTTCAGACAACCAGACAAAAAATCCGCAAATTTGTGATCCTTCGGAACCGCCAAATCACGAACCGCCTCAAAAATCATGTTCTCGTCGATTTCTATTGTTACTCGCAATATTCGTTCGCGTTCGCCGCGACTAAATGCTAGTATCCGATGCGCCGGAATATTGCCCGCGTCGCAAGAAAAATCAAAATATTCCGCGAATTGCCGTGCCAAGTGTTCACGTTCGCGTACTCGTTCTTCTTTGCGTCGGCGTTTCAGGTCTTCTTTGATTTTTAGTTTGTGTTTATCTTTACCCGCTGCGATTTTTGCCTGCGCCGAAGTTATAACTTCGCCTACTATCGCTTCGCGCAACTCCATGAATTGCTCGGTAATCTCGCCCGCAACATCCGTCGTTTCCGTATTCGCATCGCCTTCGGAAGAAGACGACAAACCGCTACCATCTTCCACATCAACCGATTCCTCATCCGCGTAATCGGTTTCATTTTCTTCGTCAATTACTTCGGCTTCCGCGTCAACTTCCGTTTCGCCTTCAACCGCGTCCGTATCTTTTGACTCTAAATTACTGTAGTCCACCGCATCAACCGCCTCAACCTTCAAATCGGACTCGGTAATTTCCGTTTCGGGTTGGGCGATACTTTCTGCGGTTTCGGTTTGTGCGGACTTGGTTGTTGGGGGTTCAGTGGTTGTTTCGGTTACGGTGTTTTGTGTGATTTTATTTTCGTCGGTATTTCGTTGTGTTGTGTTGTGGGACAAGGGTTGCGAGATTTCGGGTTCGACGATTTTTTTTGTAACAAGAGTTCCATCAGAACGGAGCAAACTGCGGACTTCTTGAATTACTTCGATTTTGTCCGCCAAAACTTCCGCAATAATTTGTCCCGCACCGTGCAAGGCTTCGGCGGCGGATTTAACTTTTTTATCTACGTTGATAAATTCGGCGGCTCTTTGGTCAAGGCTTTCGGGCAAAACTTTTTCGTCAATAATCTCCAACGCCAATTCCAATAGCCCGCGTCCTCTGGCGTAAGTTCCAAATGTTTGTTTTTTGGGTTTATGCGGCAGATAGATGTCTTCCAATTCTTTGATCGTTTCTGCCTCGCGGATATTTTTGTCAAGCTCCGGCGACAACACACCCAACGCTTCAACAACATTGAGTATTGTTTGTTTTCGTTCGGCTAGAGTTCGTGCGTTGCGTAATTCTGATGCTATAAATCGCACTGCGTCTTCATCAAGATTGCCGGTAATATCCTTGCGATACCGTGCAATAAACGGAATGGGATAACCTTCGTCGATCAACGACACTACGGTTTGAACTTGTTTATATGGAAGCTTGATGTCGTTGGACAAATTTTGCAGACTAATCGTTACGGGTTCGCTCATGTGGCGTAAGGAATGTATTCAAGTTGGGTCAAAAAACAATGAAACATTTAAGGTTTCATTTGGCAAAATGCCGCCAGTTTAATCCGGCTGCAACAACGATAGCGATAATGTTACGCAATGAATTGATTTTGTCAAGTATACCGTAGCCGGTAGGGCGATAGGCTTCGCCCTTGAACAACCGCTTCACGTTGTTGCGTTTGCGGGTTCAGCTTCAGGAATTTTAAAGTAGCTTCGGTACATTACAGCAACCACTACCGACAACAGATTTCTCCCTCGTCTCAAACTGCTTTAAAATTCCTGAAGGGAATTTCTAAAAATTGATTTTATTCGAATTCGGTCGGTTTTAAGTCGACCGAATTCGACCGAATCGAATTCGAGTAAAATTAGTTTGGGGAAAATCCCCCAATATTTGTTTTTGTTACGGTGTACTTTACATTGCGGGTTTAGTTTGTTATGCTTGGCTTCGGTTTTCGTGCAATGATTTTGTTCTATTTTATGTTTTTTGGCAAAGGGGTGATATACCGTAGCCGGTAAGGCGATAGGCTTCGCCCCCGAACAACCGCTTCACGTTGTTGCGTTTGCGTGTTCAGCTTCAGGAATTTCAAAACTGAGTATAAGGTGATAGGTTTCGCCCTACCAGCTACGGTATAGGGCATTAGTGGTAATTGTATTTTCGGGCGATTCCTAAGGAAGGTTTGGGTATTATGTTTATAACTATTGACGGCGGGGACGGGAGCGGGAAAACTACGCAGCAACGTCTGCTTTATGATTGGTTGCAAAGTTTAGGGCGTGAAGTTGTGTTGTGTCGTGATCCCGGTGGTACGCGGTTGGGGGACAAGGTTCGGGAGATTGTGTTGGGGGATGGCGTGAATATTTGCGGGATTTCGGAGATGTTTTTGTTTATGACGGCAAGGGCGCAATTGATTGACGAAGTAATACGTCCGGCGTTGGATGCGGGTAAGGACGTTATTGCGGACAGATTTTTGGTTTCGAATATCGTGTATCAAGGTTATGCGGGCGGGATGGCAATCAAGGATATTGAGCTTATTGGCAATGTTGCAACGGGCGGTATTAAGCCGGATGTTGCGATAATTTTGGATATTCCGTGTGGTGTTAGTGTTGAACGGACGGGCGGCAGGGCAAGAGATAGAATGGAACGCAAAGGAGAAGAATTTCACCAAAAAGTACGCGACGGCTTTCTGGATTACGCAAAAAAGAATCCCGAATACGTGGTATTGGACGCAATTTCATCAATTGGAATTGTTGAGGAGTCAATTCGTAATGTGATTAGCTCTCGTCTTGGTTCGTAAGTTTTTTTAGCACGCAGACAACGCAGATTGGGAAGGATGTTCGCAGATCAAATTCTATTTTCTGCCCTCGCGAATATCTATCCCAATCTGCGTTATCTGCGTGCTAAAAATTTTCAGTGTAAAGCCATTCCGCCGCTTACGTCAACCGATGCGCCGGTCATGTAGCTTGCGCGGTCGGAGCATAAGAATACGGCGACTTGAGCAATCTCTTCGGTTTTGGCAATTCTGCCTAGCAAAGAACGTTTATTAAATCTATCAGGGTCGGCATCAATTGCGGCGGCGATGATTTCGGTGTACATCAATCCGGGCAAAACCGCGTTTACGTTTATGCCGTCCTTGCCAACCTCGATTGCAAGAGATCTTGTGAAACCTAAAATTCCCGCTTTGGTCATATCGTAAGCTGTTTTTCCGCTTGCGGAACCTCTGAGGGCGGCTTGGGAGGAGATATTGACTATGTAACCTTTTGTTTTCTGTTGTCTGAATCGTTGAACGGTTTCTCTGCACACGAGGAAAAGTCCTTGCAAATTTATGTCAACACATTTTTTGAACTCATCCAATGTCAAATTTGCGCATTCGGGATTCGCGCAATATGCAGCGTTATTTACGACCGCGTCGATTTTTCCAAGTTTTGTTTCAATTTCGTCGAACATTGTCTTGACATCGTCTTCTTTTGAAATATCCGCGTAAACCGCCAATCCTTCCGCGCCAAATTTTGACCGCAATTCAGACACCAACAAATCCGCCGTATCTTTTCGGCTTCGGTAATTAACCGCAACTCTCGCCCCTTCCTCCGCCAAAATCTCAACTATCGTCTTCCCCAAACCGCTCGCGCCGCCGGTTACAACAATTACCTTGTTTTTCAAATGTAAATCCATAAAATTTTAATTTTTTTTGCCCGCGAAAAAAACAAAATGCTCTTTTCATGTTTTTCGCGGCGTTGTTATTCCCCCCAAAAAATTTTTATCTTTCAGCCAATCGGGGCAATATTGGTATTGTGATTGTGAATTTTGTTCCAAAATTTAGTTCGCTTTGGGCGATGATATTTCCACCGTGTGCTTTTATGATTTTTTGTGTGGTTGCCAAGCCCAGCCCGTAACCTGATTTTTTTGTTGAGTAGAATGCGTCGTATAGATTTGCGAGTGTTTTTTCGTCCATTCCTATGCCGGTGTCTATTAGGTCAATAATAATATCGTTTCCGCCGGCTCTTGTGCTTATCATTAGTTGTCCGCCGTTAGGCATTGCTTGGATAGCGTTTAGCAACAAGTTAATCATTGCCTGATGGAACAACCCGCGATCAATCAACACCGATGGCAAATCACTTGCCAAATAAACAAGCAACTCAATTTCCGATTCTTGGGTTTTGGGTTTGAAAAATTCGATTATATCTTGTATTTCGTTATTTACGTTTCCGGGCAACAGTTCGGGGTTATCGGCTTTGGTAAACCGCAAGAAATCATCCAACAACAACTCCAAACGTTTACATTCGCTTTGGACAACTTTGATGCGTTGCTGTGCGCGTCGCGATTGCGGCGAATCAACAAGCTCAAGGTCTTCGGACAACAATTCAATATTAAGGCGTATCGTTGACAACGGATTCTTAATCTCGTGCGCCAAACCGCCCGCTAATCGAGTTATTTCTGTATATTGTCCGTCCATTTATCAATAAATTTAAGTTTTTTTTCAACACGAAAGGGAAAAGTATTTTGGGAGAAGTATTTTAAAAGGCAGGGAATAAAGAAATAATCTTCTTTTAAAAATTTCCCTTTTTCGTATATTTTCGTGCTTTTCGTGTTAATAAAAATTCCCCCGTATTCTTTGGATCAATGTTTTCTAGCGTCTCTTATTGCTTTTTCTTTTTTCTCGTTCAATTCGGTGTCGGAGAACACGGTATCTTTTCGACCGCCGAGTCGTACAGCGATTATTGTTACCGCCGCAAAAAAAAGTAATAACACCAATCCATAAGCTAACACCCAACCAGGTTCCGATTCGCTTTCTTGTGCAGAAACGATTGCCGGTTGGCAAACGGTGATTAGGGCAAAAAATATTGCTCCAAAAACGAAATCCAAAATGTTTCTAGTCATAACAAATTTTCTCCAAAAATTCAGTTTGTGCGAAAGGGGAAATTTTTAAACACGAAAGGCACGAAAAGGACGAAAAACACGAAAGGGGAAATTTTTAAAGATCATTTTTTTCTTCCTGTCTTTATACCGTAGCCGGTAGGCTTCGCCCTTGAACAATCGCTTCACGTTGTTGCGATTGCCTAACGCTCTGCGTTGCAGGTTTACTGTAGCTTCAGGAATTTTAAAGTAGCTTCAGTATATGAATTTCTTTTTTCGTTTCTTTTGTGCCTTTCGCGTTAAAAAATTTCCCAAAAACTTCGGGAAATTGTACAAGATTTATTTGAACTGTAAAGTCCGTATTGACAATAAACAAATAATTTGTAATAATCCTACTCAAGTTTTTCTCACCGTGTTTTTATACCGTAGCTGGTAGAGCGATAGGCTTCGCCCTTGAACAACCGCTTCACGTTGTTGCGATTGCCTAACGCTCTGCGTTGCAAGTTTACCGTAGCTCCATGAATTTTAAAGTAGCTTGAGTATAGGTCTATGAATGAGATTGTGATTGATCCGTCTAGGGAGCGTCGGATATTGGATTTCCGGCTGTTGGGATTTTGTGATTTTTTGGTGTTGGGGCATTATGTTTATCGCGAGACACGGCAGCCGTTGCAATTACACGATCACGGCGAGTTGTTGGAAGTGTGTTATCTCGCGGACGGAGAACAATTCTATCGTGTTGCGGGCAACGATTATTTTTTGCGCGGCGGGGATGTGTTGATCAACTATCCGCACGAACCACACGGAACAGGTTTTTTGAGAGAAGGCAAAGGAAATCTATATTGGCTAATCCTCCAACCGCCAAAAAATAAAATACACTCAAATAACTTGCCCCCAAATAACACAAAAATTCTACACGATAAATTACTCAACCTAAACTCCAGACAATTCAAACTCAAAAACGGCTCACAAAAAAATCTCGATACAATTTTTACTCTTTTTGAAAAGGAAAATTGTACTATTGACGGCGGTAAATTGGTTGGGCAAGTTGATTCTTTTTTCGTTATGAATGTCCGCAATTATCTTTTTCGATTCTTTCTTGACCTAGTCGAGTCAGGACAATTGCAACATAAATCAACACCATCACCCGAAATTGCCCGCGCAATCAAACAAATCAAAAATAACGACGAACCCTTCTACTCAATGAAACAACTCGCCCGAATCGCAAGTTTGTCCGAATCGCGTTTCAAACACCGCTTCAAAGAAGAAATCGGAACAACTCCCGCCGACTTCCAAATTAGACATAAAGTTGACAGAGCGTGCGTGATGTTGCGGCAAGACGGAAAAACGATATTGGATACCGCGTTATCGTTGGGCTTTTCGTCCTCGCAATACTTCGCGACAGTATTCCGAAGATACACCGGAATCACCCCCGCACAATTCCGCTCAACAAATCCGCCCATCAATTAAAATATTTCACCGCGAAGGCGAGGGAATACTCTTACAATTCCCAATCGGGTCGTCCCGGACAAGTCAAAACGATCCTTCCCGAATCTCTGTACAACGTAACTGTTCGGCTATGAGATCCGCCAACATCTTCCGCCACTGCTCCGAGACCGTATTGCCACAGAATTTTTTTCACAGCCAATGCGTTACGTTTTCCGATGTTGAAGGTATTATTGGGGTCGGCGACGTTCGCACCGCCTGCCATTTTTATTATCAGATTGGACGGCTTCGACAACGATCCGGCAACCTTTTTCATCACTTCCATCAACGCCGGAATACCCGTGTCCGCAAAATAACCCGGTAATTGTTTCGCCCGATCCGGCGAAACAGAAGAATCTGGTAACGCAATATGATCCATACCAACACAACGTGTTCCGCGATCCAATATCATTACAGCTACACACGACCCAAGTGCCATCGTGCGAATAATTCCAGCTTCCGTTTTCGTCGCGCCGTAATCGCCAACACCAAGCATTATCCGCTGCTGATTGATAAATTGCATCTTAATTACCGATTAGTAAACAATTCTACTCTTGTATACTCAAATTACTTTAAAATTCATGGAGCTGAACACGCAAGCGCAACAACGTGAAGCGGTTGTTCAGGGGCGAAGCCCATCGCCCATACCGGCTTCGGTACACATTAAAAATTTTTAACAGGATCGGGCAAAAATTTTGTCCTATGACATGCCTTATGATATCTTGTCCTATGATATACCTTATGATATTGTCCCACCCGCAGTCTTGGTCTGACAATGAATCCGCTTGCCAAATAATCCAATCATCGATACGGTTATCTTAAAAATCCTTGCAATGTACTAGCGATTTTTGTAAGCGGGACAAGCGACTCTGCTCCGCCGCGTTGATACGCTTCCTTTGGCATCCCAAATACAACACAAGTCGCCTCGTCTTGCGCAATACAACGCGCCCCCGCATCACGCATAGCCTTCATCCCGTTTGCCCCGTCCGCGCCCATTCCCGTCAACATCGCACCGACTGCCTTGTTGCCCACATTCTTTGCAATCGAATTCATCATCTGCTCAACAGAAGGACGATGCCCACAACACAAAGGCGCATCAAATACCCGAACAGCCCAACCCACACCCGACCGAATTACTTCCAATTGCTTCCCGCCTTGCGCTATCAAAACCCGACCGTCATATATCAAATCTCCGTCCTCCGCTTCTTTGACAATAACTTGGGCAAGACTATTGAGCCTGTCCGCAAACATTTTCGTAAAACCCGCCGGCATGTGTTGAACAACAACCGTCCCAACAAAATTTTTCGGAAATCCGCAAATCACCTCCCGTAACGCCTCCGTGCCTCCCGTCGAAGCACCAATTGCACAAATCCGCAAAGATTGCACTTGTCCGGCTGGTTTATTTCCTAAGATTGTGTTGCCGATGGCTTGGTGCGGCTCGTATTGTTTGTGTTTCCAATGGGACACGTTTGCAGTTGATGCTATTTTCACTTTTGTACACAACTCGTCAACCATTTGCTCAAGATTTCCATTCTTGGGCTTTGAGGCAAAATCCACCGCCCCCGCCGCCATCGCCTCAAGCGTAGTCTTTTGACCACGCTCCGTCAACGAACTTACCATGACAACAGGAATCGGATATTGCGGCATCAAGCGGCGTAAAAATTCAACACCGTCCATTCGCGGCATCTCAACATCAAGAGTTAAAACATCAGGTTTCAATCGCACAATCTCATTGCGTGCCTGATAAGGATCACCCGCCGTGCCGCAAACTGTTATGTTAGGGTCTTTCGCCAAACCCTCCGAAAGAATTTTGCGCACAAGCGGAGAATCATCTACAATCAAAACGCGAATAGTCCTCATTTGCATGAGCCAGACCTCCCTAAAAAAATACAACTCGCCCCAAAACCAATTCAAATAATCATTTTATATACCGTAACCAGTAGGCTTCGCACTTGAACAATCGCTTCACGTTGTTGCGCTCGCCTAACGCTCTACGTTGTAGGTTTACCGTAGCTTCAGGAATTTTAAAACACAGCTTCAGTATGTTATACGTAGTTGCGGATTGATTTTGGTTTCGGGAATTTTAAAACAGCTTGAGTGTCAATAACTTTAGCGTAGTATATCATTCTTCTTTTCTGTAAACCGCCGGTTTAATGTACTTCCATTGTGTCTGATCGCGGGCAAGCGTTTCGGAATGACCGATCAATAAATAACCGCCGTTGACTGTTTGTTTGTACATCCTGTTGACAAGGGCGTGTTTTGTTGGTGCGTCAAAGTAAATCATAACGTTTCGACACCAAATACAGTCGAACGGTTTCCTAAACGGCAACCTTTCGCTCATCAAGTTAAATCTACGAATGGTAACTTCTTTTTTGACTTTATCAATAACCTCAAAACCATCGGCATTTTTCTTGAAATATTTATTAACAATCGCACCCGATACGCCCTGTAGTCTTGTCTGATCGTACACTCCGCGTTTCGCCGCGACAAGTGCCTTTTCGGAAATATCAGTTGCCAAGAGACCGCAATCCCAATTTTTATAGTCAACCCCAAAATACTCAAGCAACGTAATAATAAGAGTATAAGGTTCTTCTCCGCTTGAAGCAGCGGCACACCAAATACGCAAATCGTTATTTTTTTTGGCTCGATGCTCGTTGACCATCCAAGGCAAAATATCACTTTGGAAAAAGGCGAAATGCTCCGCCTCACGGAAAAAGAACGTATGATTCGTAGTTATCTGATTTGCCAACTCCGTCAGCGCAATTTCCGTTTTGTCCGAAACAAGATGATTATGATATTCCTTAAAAGTATTGAAGCCGTGTTGGCGAAGTATTTTTTGCAGCCGCCCGACAACAAGCCCTTTCTTCTGGTCAGTCAACGCAATACCAAAACGGTTGTAAATTAATTCCCGAATCGAATGAAATTCCGCTTCCGAAATTTGCATTACATCGGGGACAATTGAATTGTCTATCTTTATCATTTTGCCCGAATTAAATAAAAGTAATTGTCTAAGTAGAGAAAATATACACCAATGAACCGCTTATAATTTTTCTGGAAAGGACATCGTAATTTCAATACACTATACTCAAGCTATTTCAAAATTCCTGAAGCTGCGGTAAATCTACAACGCATAGCGTTAGGCAAACGCAACAACGTGAAGCGGTCGTTCAAGGGCGAAGCCCATCGCCTTACCAGCTATGGTATCAAACGATTATTCAACAACGAAGCCCAGTGCGTGTACAAACCACGGTGTGGATTATTTTTTTAGTCGGGACATTTGGATCAGCCGCAAATTTTGAAAGAATCGTAACATCTTTAGTCCGTTGCCGGCATACGCAACAACGTGAAGCGGTTGTTAGGAGGCGAAACCTACCGCCCGTACCAGCTTCGGCATACAACTACTGCATAACGTTACAAAAGCGAAACTCACAAGATATATACTAAAGCAACTTTAAATTTCATGGAGCAGAACACGCAAGCATAACAATATAGGGCGATTGTTCAATTATAAAACCTACCACTCATATTGGCTTTGGCATACTGAACCGGCGTATTTTATTTGAACCGGTTTTTGTATAAGTAGCGTTGCCAACGGAATCAAAAAAGGCGTCGCCCGGACTCGAACCGGGATATAACGGATTTGCAATCCGCTGCCTTAGCCATTTGGCTACGACGCCACAAAAAAAACACCACAAAACTAAACCCGCCGTAACGTTTAAACAATCACAACATTGACTTTCACTACGCAAGTTTCACCGTGTCCCATTTTCAGAACCCAAAATCCATTGCAATTTCATTGCACGCAAGCCGCCAGATTCCAAAAACTAAATTGGTCTAAAATGGTAATGCAAATTCAAATTCCCACAAGGGAGACCCCCAAATAAAAATTTTATTTCTTGTTAAAATTTATCGATAATAACAACGAGCAGATTTTTCGGGTTGTGCATTTTTTACCGAAGCCGCCTCTGGTGATTCCGATTCAATCGATGGAATTTCCCAAAACTTACCCTTTCAAAAGCTGTGGTATTTCAGATTAACGTTTTGATATTTTCTTTCACCCCGAAAGAGACAGTGCGTAGCAACCCCATAGGTATCAAGTTAAGGGGTTAAGTCTTTTGCAATCCAATAGTTATCGTTTGTTTTTGAGATTCGTTTTCATTCATGTTACCAACGAATTTGCCCCAACTTTTTCCGTGATTTGTTATGGATTCGCCATATTTGCCCTATTTTGTTCTAGGTAGTGTTGACGCTAATTTTTAGATAGACGGCGATGTTTGCGATTGCGATAAAAGCGTTATAGGTATCATCAAGTTTGTCGTATCGGGTGAACACTCGGCGGAACTCCTTGATT
>JAIRWK010000404.1 GCA_031268995.1 Planctomycetaceae bacterium | reverse complement strand
AATATTTACATTGACTTCTGCATTGACCAAATTTAACATTAAATTTGTCTTTTTCATTTTCGCCTCCATTTTAATTTTGTTACTGGATTTGATAAACGTTTGTAAAATTATTGTACAATAATTATTTTTCCGTTGGCAAAACGGAAATAAATTAACTGTACAATAAACGACTATTTAAACGCGACAGAATCAATCACGGCATAAACCGTAAACTAAATCAACCGCGATCAAACGCAATATTGATTACCAAGTTGCGAGAGTATAAAACAATTTCTCAAAAAAAGCAATACCTATTCTGAAAAATAAAAAATTTTTCTGTAACTATTCAAGAAATTTTAAAACCACAAAGGCGAATAAGGCGACAAAGGATTTCTGGGGGCAGTATGAACAACCGCTTCACGCTGTTCAGGGGCGAAGCCTATCGTCTTACCGGCTACGGTATCTCTCGAATCCGGTCGATTTTCAGTCGATAGAAAACGACCGAATTCGAATAAAATTAATTTTTAGAAATTCCCTCAATTATTAGTTTTGTGATTTTTTACGGAGTATTCTCGCGGCATTCAATGAATAAATTATTCCTGAATAGATGGTAATAAGCACGGTTGCCCAAAGCGAAATAATCATTACGAAAAATATTATGTTGCGCCAATATTTCGCGAACGGTGTACCGTCAAGAACGTTGTCAAGAAATCCTGCAACATGACTCGCGTTTTGGTAAGCGGGGGCAAAATATTCGCTTGGTACAACGCTGCCGTCACCTGAACCGAAAGCCAATTGCGAGCCGCCCGCGAGAAAAAGAAAACAACTTATTACCGCTACGCATTGAAACCACATTTTAATTTTGCCGATCCATTTTGCCGAAAAATCTTCGCCCGACGACTCAACCACCGCCCGCAACGACGTTACCAACAACTCACGACCAATAATCACAACGACCATCCAAGACTTCAACATCAACCACGCCCAGCCAGATGATCGATCACTCAAGCCCGTTAATTCAGGTATCGCTACAAGAAAAATCAAAACACCACAAATCAAAAATTTGTCCGCAAACGGATCCATCACGCGACCAAACACCGTAATTTGATTAAACCTCCGCGCCCACCAACCATCAAGAAAATCCGTTACAGATGCCAACACAAAAAATAAAAGCGCAAAATCAAAACCGCCAATCGAAATAAAATAAAATACAGCAATCGCAAAAAAAACACGAAACACCGTCAATATATTTGGAATATTCATAATAAAAATTAAACTAAATTTAGTGTGTGGAGAATTTCTATGCTAAAGTTGTTTTGAAATTCCCGAAGCTGCGGTAAACCTACAACGCAGAGCGTCAGGCAAACGCAACAACGTGAAACGGTTGTTCAAGGGCAAAGCCTACCGTCCTACCGGCTACGGTATATTCGCAATTGAAACAAAATGTGTCAACTTGCCGCTTTCTATTTTTTTTGTGTTTGGGTTATGCTGACGTAGGAGCGTGTTAATATTGAGAAGCGGATGTTTTTCGGTTGACTTGTGCCGAATTATAGCATATATAATCTCGTGTGCATTTTAATATTCATAATCCCGACAAGGACACAAGAAATATGCCGTGATATTCCAGAATATTTTAAAATATTCCAAATTTGCCAAACCGGTATTTTTTAAAACATCATTTCACAACTAAAAATCATGTCAAATAATTTGTTACATAATATAGTTATTGCAACGGTTTCTGTAATTGTAATTGCGAGCGGTACGTTTGTTGCGATGCGTTTGGTCAATAGCTCAAAATCGGATTCAACCGAAAATAACGCCGCTAACAACCAACCGGAAAATTCATCAAAACCAAACCAATCCGCCGAAAACTCAAATGATCCAAAATCAGAAGACCCGACTTTGAAAGATATTGCTAAACTCTATTCGGGTAGAACCGTTCCCAAAGAACCATTGCCCAACACAAATCTTGTTCATCCGCAAGATGCCGAACCGAACGCAAACACTTCGCCAACAACTAAACCTTCTGGAAAATTGATCAGTATCTTACAGAAAAATAAATTAGAAACAGAAACAGAAACAAATAAAACCGACACAAATAAATCACCAACTCCACCAACCCAACCCCCAGCCCAACCAAAAACAACTCCCAAAGAACCAACCAAAACACTAAACATACAACCCAACATTGAACAACCAAAACAAGAGACAAAAATTGAAATTGTACAAAACACAAATAAAACAGCGGTTGAAAAAATTGAAAAAATACCGCAATTGCCGCCGTCTCCGCGAAGTGTAGATAACGACGTTAAACCAACCAAGCCCGCAATTGACACGACACCAACAGAACCACAAAAAACGGAATTGCCGACCACTCCGCCAAACACGCCCGCCAACAAACCAAACACCAATCCGCAAATCACACAAAATATCACTCCCGCTCCAATCCCACAATTTCCGCCGATTTTGCCGCCTCCGCCGATGTGGGTTTATGATTGTGCGTCGGGAACGATTGGCGTTTATTATTTCACGCCGACAAATCAAGCAAACATAATACCCCAAACACCAAACCAAAATGTTCAACAAAATACTTACCCAAACATTCCCAATAACATAACTCAAATAATTCCACCCAATCAGCGTTTAATTTTGCCGCTTCAATTGACACCTGTTCCGATGTTGCCTGCCCGAATTTACGTTCAACCTTATCAGCCGCCGCTTCAAATCTATCCCGTCCCCGTGTATTTGTTTTAGAGAATTTTTAAAAACTATTTTTAGAAATCGGCACGCAGATAACGCCAGATTATTTAAGGATGATCGCGGATCAGATTCTATTTTCTGATCTTGCGAATATCTCCTCAAAATCTGCGCCATCTGCGTGCCGATTTCTAAATGGACAAAATATTATTGAAGTAGTTTTTGGAAGCTCCCTTTAGATTTATTATTTCTGTAAGCTGTTGACAAAATGATCCAAACGAGTATGTTTTCTTGAATCACCCGAAACTGATATGTGTAATTTCGGCGTTGGGTGAATGTTGCCGTCCGTGTGGTCGGCAGTGGAACGATTACAATTACAGTTAATGTTTGGGAGATAATTATGAAAAAGAATATTATGAAAAGGAACTTGGTGTTACTTGTGTGTGCATTGTTGATTTATTCTGTGATCCATTCTGCAATGGCAAAATTTCAAACTGTTGCGGAAGATATCAAAACGAATCCTAAGATTGTTGCGATGTTCGAGAGACGCGTTGAGTTGAAAAAACAAAAAGCAAAACATTTTAAAGCACTTTACGATGTCGCTACACTTCCTGTTAGCGAATACAATGCTGCTCAAATTGAGGTGGTCAATGCCGAAATTGCTCTTTACCGTTATTCGGGCGAACGAAAAAAACTGCTAACTGCCCTCCAAGAAAAACTCGATTTGACCCAAAAACAATGCATGACGGTTGAAATTGGTCATGGGCAAGGTACTATTGCAATCGATCATTTGTGTGATGCGCAAGTGGCACTTATCGATGCTGAATTAGAATTGGAACTGGAAAAAGAATCACAAACTCATCACACAACAAAAACAAAAAAATAAATCACATGGGCATTTTCCATTCCGCCTAATTAAGTATACCGTAGCCGGTAAGGCGATAGGCTTCGGTATACTTAATTTTTCCATTTGGGTTTTACTGTGACTCTTGCGCCGTCGTCTGTGGTGTGTTCTTCTAGGGAGTTTTCTTTGGATTGGATGCAAATGTAGGTCATGTTTTTGTCCGAAGTATTGCATAAACCCCTCTTGCCTTGCGGCGCAACCCTGATTACACTGCCTTCGGAAATCGGGAAATAATCGTCGTCAACTTGATAATAACCCGAACCACTCAAAATAATATACGTCTCCTCGTCTTTGTTGTGAAAATGAAAATATGGTAAATCAGTTTTGGGCGGTAACATTGTGAACGAAATTTCCGTTCCGGTAGTTTTGGTTGCTTCCTTGACAAATACTTTGCCTTTGACTTCTTGATTCGTCTTCGGATGGATAAAAGAGTATTCGCCCAACTCGTCGAATTTGCCAATGTTTACAGCTGTGTAATTTTTGTTTTCGGAAATGTTTTCTATTTTTTTCATGGGATAAATGTTTTTTTGGGTGGTTAGTGGATGTGACAAAAAGGACGCAAGAGACATTGGGGACAAGTGTTTTTTTGTCCCCAATATCATCTCGTCATATTCATGATCATCGATTACATTATTTTTTACGGAAACAGGGCTTCGCCGCCGGCTATGGTTAACAATGCTTTGAGGAGTTCTAATTTTATGTCCCGATTTAATGTTCGTGCGCTTCCGTCTGCGAAGCCGACGTTGACTGAATTGTTTTGTATTGAACCGATTCCGTCTGGTATTTTGTTGATTCCTTTTATGGCATTTTCAAACGTAACATCTTCGGGCGACATCCAACACACCGGCGTTTGTCGTTCAACAATCACAATCGTATTTGACGTACCATCAGTAATCTTGCCAATCGATAAACCTTTGCCGTTCGTATTTCCAACCGTTTTGTCTCCGGTAACCATACAATAAATGGTATCGCTTTTTGGATTTCCTTTTGTGTTGGTTGGGCATTTGAACATGTCCGGCATTTTGTCGTGGAATTGTTTGTTGTGTTCGCTGTCCCATGCTTCGTCAAGCCGTATTAACTTATAAAGTTCGTTACCGTTGGGCAAAAACGGTGTCAACAATACACGCCAACTATGCAGCGGTTTACCGTTTCCGTCAACACTAAACGCAGGCGGGAAATTTCCGTTCACGTCGTGATAATTGTGCATTGCCAGCGTTAGTTGTCTAATGTTGTTTAGATCTTTTGCTCGTTTACTTGCGGCAATAATAATATCAAGACTTGTTTTAAAATGTTGTGTCAGTTTTGTACCTGATTCAATAAGCAATGTTCCGGCTTGGGCGATATCGAAATTTATTGTAAAACGTTTGCCGTCCGGTTTGGGCAAGAGTTTTGTTTTGAGTGTTGTTAGTAATTTTTCGTTGATAATATCGGGATGAAGTGAAAGCAAAATTTCCTCTTGCAATTCAAAAATTTCTTCTTGCAATTCAAATTTGTTTTTTTTGCGTTCCTTTAGCGATTCAAGATATTTGAGTGCGATGTCCGAGATGTCGGTTAAAATTGAATCGGCTTGTTTTGCGAATTGTTGTGCATCGAGTTCTGATTCCATTTCGGTAACAGCTTGTATTTTGCCCTTCACGGGATTCAAACCAATTGCGCTGAATCTGAAGCCTTTCACAAATTGCGGAAAATCCACAACTTCAAATGCAGGATATTCATTGAGCAATTTTTCGGGCAATGTTGTATTAAGTTCAGCGATGATTTTTTTAACATAAGGCGGCAGGGCAAAAAAGATGCCAATCGGATCATCCTTGACAGCGTTGTAAGCGTCTATGAACTCGCGGCGTTCTACCGGATTTGATGTACCAATTTTTGCCGCTAAAGATTTCTTCGCACCTTCACCGTTTACCACCGAATTGGCTATGAAAATATAATCATCCGTTTCACGTATTACGGTTCTGTTTTGTCCGATTTTTTCTTGTGCGATTTCGCGGATTTGTTTGACGTTCAACTTCTCCGATTTTGGAATCGCAACATAAACGAAATGCGGAAATATTTTACTTAATTGCACGATCAAAAACACTTCTTGAATACCGTTTTGTTTCTTGCACAAGTCGGCAATTTTATCGAAATAATCACGATCACCGTCGGCAATACTTTTGTCAATTCCTTCGGATACGAGTTTGTACCAATCGTCTAAAAGTTGGCGCGATTGAGCTTCGGGAATACCGGCATCAACAGCGATTTTTTCAATACGTGCGCGGTTGTTATTGAGAGCCGCTTTAACGTCTATTTGTTCAACATTCACATAAACAACCGCCAAAGTGTCATCGTCTATCAACGAATTCATTTTGGCAAGTACCGTATCTTTTGCCGCAGCAGTTCTGCTCGAAATTTCTTGTGCCGTTGCGGAAAATGCGGACAAAATCGTCAACACCGATAACACCGCCGCACAAATTAACATCAATTGTTTTTTCATAAATCAACCTGTTTCTTTCTTGTTTGTTTTTCGAAAACCTAAAAAGTAACTCGCCCAAAAATTCGGGCAACACACGGATACTAATCATAACCCTTTGTCCAAAAATAAAAGGACACAAGGGGCATTGGGGACAAAAGGGACAGCGTTATTGGGAGCAAATGGTTTTTTGTCCCTGATTTCCATTTGCTCATCTCAATCATCATTGGCAATCAAACGTGCAATCGATTATACCGTAGCTGCTATGAAATTCATCTTTTTAAGACAGGATAACAGGATTGTCAGGATATAATAAAATCCTGTCAAAAAAAATAAAAACTGAATTTCATAGCGCAATGAATATATTTTTCACTTTTCAAATTTTTTCTCCAACGTGATTTCCAGACGGCTTTCATCTCCGCGAACAAATTCGTAATCGATAATAGCCTTGTTGCTTTCAACACGGTAGGCGAAAGGTTTATTATTTAATGCGCTGATTGTATTCACGTGGAGCAGATCGATTTTGTCAAGCGATTCGGGCAACTTGCCGTCGTTGACTGCTGCGTAATAACGGATTACTTCCACAATTTGCAAAATGTCAATTGTCTGATCTACTCTTGCGGTAGCATCTTTCGAAGCATTTAATGCCGGCAAAAAAAACATCACAAACATATCCGGCGGCGAATCCAATTTGTAATTTGCAATATATTTGTCGTCGATCAATTTTAATGCGGTGTTTTTTGAATTTCTTGGTAACGTCACTGCGACCGCCAATTCGTCATACGGGGCTCTGATCTTTTCGACAACATACGGAGTTACTACTTGATAGACTGACAGTTTATCGATTTCCGCTTCCGTCAATCCGCGTTTCAAAAGCCGCGTTTTGCCGTAAGGATAACACAACGCGCACACACCGGCGACAACTTGACTTTCGTCATATTTACTATTCTCTTCGCCGTTTATGGTATAACTTAACGCCAAGTGAAGTAACCCCGTAAAATTGTACAATAATGTTTTACAATCTTCTTTATTGTTCTCATCCAGTTCTTCAAATGATTTTAAGCTTTTTTGAATTTCTGCTTTACTTCGCGGTTTCATATCGGAAATCACCCACAATAATTCCGCTTGCATTGCTTTTTGGAGAATGTTTCTGTTTCTGGAGAGTTGTGTCAAAGCGGGGTAAAGGTTCGGCGTGTCCGGTTGTGTGATGAGGAGTTGAATGTTGTTGAGCATCACGTTTTCAATTGCCAATCCGCACAACACCGGTACCAAAAACGGCAAATCCGAATCAAAAATATGATCTGCAAGCCGGAAACCAAGCCGCAGAGTTTTAACCGCGTCGTTGTATTTACCGTTACGTATTTCCCATTGTGCCTTGCCGCCCAAAAATCTCGCCAGCGCACGCGTATTGTTCACCGCATGGTCGAATGTCGTTGCAATTCCGCGATATTCGACCAGATAACTCCAATCGCATTCGCGTTTCTTGCTTGCCTTCTCAATGAGATCATAAACCGGTTGCAAACTACGAAACAGTTTTTCTTCCTGTTCGGCTGTAACCGCACTCAACAATTCACCTCCCCAATGCGATATTAATGGAAACGCTTTGAATTGAAGTTTTCTGATTGCGTTTTCGTCAATTTTTTCTGCGGGAACGTTAAAAAGTTCGGGAAATTTAGCTTTGGCATAATCAGCCGAATTATAAACCCCACTCTTTAAAGTTAGATTTAAAATCTTCTCATGTGTTGAAAATGCTTCCGCGTAAAGCGGTGCGGCGTTGCCCGATTCTATTTCGGTAACATACGTGTTGAGCCGATATTTCAACATCGGATAAGGCAAATCCGCAGGCGTTACCGTAATTTTAGTGTGTTGACCTCTAACACCGTTTTTCGCATCACCGGCAACAGTGTTGCGTTTTACACCAACATCGCGAAACGTTTTAATCGTGGGATATTGGAATTCCGGCGTATTGTCTGCGGCATAACTTCCCGCATCTTGCAATAACACTTGCGGCAACACTAGTACCGCAACCAAAATAATGAGAATCTTTTTCATCTCTGTAATCCTTTCTTTTTTTTAATTTTCGTACAACAATTAAGGGACACAAGCATACCATAGCTGCTATGAAATTTATCTTTTTATACCGTAGCCGGTAAGGCAATAGGCTTCGCCCTTGAACAACCGTTTCACGTTGTTGCGTTTGCCTAACGTTCTGCGTTGCAGGTTTACCGCAGCTTCAGGAATCTAAAAACAGCTTGGGTATAAGACAGGATAACAGGATAACATGATTACGGGATTGTCATGATATAAAAAATCCTGCCTATCCTGCTATCCTGTAAATCCTGTCAAAAAAAATAAAAACTGAATTTCATAACGCGATGAGTATAACGCAAATGACATTGAGGACAATCTTGATGGTGATCTCGTTTTTTGTTGTCCGCAGAATTTTCTATACCGTAGCCGGTAGGGCGATAGGCTTCGCCCTTGAACAACCGCTTCACGTTGTTGCGCTTGCGTGTTCAGCTTCAGGAATTTTAAAGTAGCTTCAGTATATAAATTCGTGAACAACACTATTTTTTCTTTTCCGATCTTTTCCTTTACGGCAATGTTTCGTTTTCACCGCCTGCGATTGTCAAGGCGGCTTTGAGAATTTCTAACGCGAGATTTTCCCGCAACACTTTTACCCTGCCGTCAAACATGCCAACATTAACACTGCGATCATGTTCCGAACCAATTCCATTTGGTATTTTATTGATTCCTTTGACGGCATCGTCGAACGTAACATCTTCGGGCGACATCCAACACACCGGCGTTTGCCG
>JAIRWK010000402.1 GCA_031268995.1 Planctomycetaceae bacterium | reverse complement strand
CGGCAAACGCCGGTGTGTTGGATGTCGCCCGAAGATGTTACGTTCGACGATGCCGTCAAAGGAATCAATAAAATACCAAATGGAATTGGTTCGGAACATGATCGCAGTGTTAATGTTGGTATGTTTGACGGCAGGGTAAAAGTGTTGCGGGAAAATCTCGCGTTAGAAATTCTCAAAGCTGCCTTGACAATCGCAGGCGGTGAAAGAGAAACATTGCCCTAAAGAAAAAGATCGGAATGGAAAAAATAATGTTGTCCACAAATTTATAGAAAATTATGTGGACAACAAAAAACGAGATCACCATCAAGATTGTCCTCAATGTCATTTGCGTTACACTCATCGCGTTATGAAATTCAGTTTTTATTTTTTTGACAGGATTTACAGGATAGCAGGATTTTTTTATATCCTGACAATCCTGTAATCATGTTATCCTGTCTTATACCCAAGCTGTTTTTAGATTCCTGAAGCTGCGGTAAACCTGCAACGCAGAGCGGTAGGCAAACGTAACAACGTGAAGCGGTTGTTCAAGGGCGAAGCCTATCGCCTTGCCAGCTACGGTATAGAAAAATAAATTTCTTAGTAGCTACGGTATACTTGTGTTCCTTAATTGTTGTACGAAAATTGAAAAAAGAAAGGATTACAGAAATGAAAAAGATTCTCATTATTTTGGTTGCGGTGCTAGTGTTGCCGCAAGTGTTATTGCAAGATGCGGGAAGTTATGCCGCAGACGATATGCCGGAATTGAAACTGCCGGCGTGTGAAGCGTTTCGCAGTATTTACAACAAACGCAATGACATTGAAACCGACAAAACAAACGGCGTTGAAGGTCAACATACTAAAATTACGGTAACGCCTGCTGATTTACCTTGTCCGTTGTTGAAGTATCGTTTCAACATGTATGTAACCGAAATGGAATCGGGCAATGCCGCGCCGCTTTATTCGGAAGCGTATGCGAAATTGGAAAACACTATCGCCCAAACTCTCAAGGCGAATGTTTACGAAAAACCCGAATACGCCAAAGCTCAATTTCCCGAACTTTTTAACATTCCACTAGAAAAACAAGACGAAAACGCCATCGAGAAACTTTCATTTAAAGCGTTCCCGTCTAAATCGTATTTTAGAAAAATTTGGGAGGTTGTTACCGCCGAGCAGGAAGAGAAAATGTTCAAGAGTTTGCAACCGGTTTATAATCTTATCGAGAAGGCGAGCAAGAAACGCGAATGCGATTGGAGTTATCAACAGAAATTTTGGGGATTCTCTACGGTACTCAATTACGTCACAAATATCCGTTTGTTGTGTAAATATCTTGAGGACAAAGCGGAATGGGAAATACGCAACGGTAAATACGACGATGCGGTCAAAACAATTCGACTTGGTTTACGTGTTGCGGAACATGTTGAGGATTCAGATTTTCCTTGTATGATAACGTCGCTTATTGCTCTTGCTTGCAGAGGTGTTATGTTGAATGATATTATGCTTCTTTCCGCACAACCCGACGCGCCGAATCTTTATCCCGCTTTGACGCAAATCAACAGAAACAAAAATATGTACAAAAAAGGTTTGCAAATGGAGCAATTCGCATTGTTCTATGCGGAGAGTCCGCAAGAAAGTCAAGAATTGATGGAGCGGGAAGATGAGCTTAATAAAGAGGAAAGCGAAAAGGTGCTGAAATTTTTTGCCCAAACAATAATGGAAGGATTTCCTAATCAACCATCCGATATTTTTGTGGAAGATGTAAGTGAAGCTAAAATTACGACAGCTGCGATATGTTTGTTGTGTTATCGTTCCGGCAAAACGCAGCTTTTGAAACGCGGATTGACGGAGGCGGAAATTGATAAACTTTCGGTCTATCAGGTAGTAACGCCTTTTATTGTTGAAGAACTCAGAATTGCGTATGACAAATTGATAGTAGCGAATACATTGCCGATAGGTTCAAAACACACGGCGATTGAATTTAGTGATGACGTTGAAAGTATTGGTTTTGATTCGCCGGTGGATTTATATTTGCAATTATTCATACCGGCGGTAACGGCAGCGAATAAGGCGATTTTGCGAACAGAGCAATCAATTGATCTTTTACAAATCACGGAAGCGATTCGTTATTATGCCGCGTTCAACAACGGCAATTTGCCCGAATCGCTTGACCAAATCGAACAACTCCACGTGAATAAAATCGGCGTAGTAAATAATAAACCTTTCGCCTACCGTATTGAAGGCGATAAGGCTATTATTGATTACTTCATCTTGGAACAAGATAAAAGCCGTTTGGAAATCACGTTGGATAAAAAGTGAAATGAACAAATGAAAATTTGGGACAAAAATCATTTGTTCAAAATAATGTTGTCCCTTTTGTCCCCAATACCCCTTGTGTCCTTTTATTTTTGGACAAAGGGTTATGATTAGTATCCGTGTGTTGCCCGATTTTTTGGGCGAGTTACTTTTTAGGTTTTCGAAAAACAAACAAGAAAGAAAAGCAGGTAAATTTATGAAAAAGCGATTGATGTTAATTGGTGCGGTGGTGTTTACGATTTTGTCCGCCTTTTCCGCAACAGCGCAGGAAAATCCTACAACTAACACAACTCCGGCAACCGATCCGATACTTGCCAATATGAAGTTGTTGTTGGGGGATGATGTGTTGGCGGTAGTTCATGTGAATTTGGAAAAGATTGATGTTGATGCGGTTTTTGATAATAACCGTAAGTCCATCAAGAAATTGTTCGACGATCTCGGCATTCCTGAAAAACAATTAAGTCGGATTAGCGAAGTAATTCTCAAATCAATTGAGGTAAATGAAGATTGGGATAAGCTCCGCGAATTTCTAAAACCGGTTAAGGAAACTCTTACCCAAAAATGTAACATGAAAGAAATATTTTTGATCGTGCAGTCGAGTAGCACCTTTCCATACTTCGTGTATTTAGCGATTCCCAAAGCAGGAGAATTTGATCTTGAGCAATTTGCGGAGTTGTGTGGCTTATCGCCATCGGATATATTGACGCACACGACAAATGAGTTTACTTTCATTTCCTCTCCCACAAATGAACTTATGTTTGCTTTCCCCCTTTTCACAAATCTTGGTCCTCGCACTACAAATCCGTATGGAAAAAATATTTTTGCTGAAAAACTCAACGCAATTAAAAAAACCGAACGTCCCGATTTTTTGGAAGCGTACAACGCTGTAAAAGATTATCCTGTTCGGATTCTTTTTGCTTTTCCGCAGTATGTTAAAAAAATCGTCGCGGAAATTAAACCGGCATTTTCTAAACGTTTGCTCAATGAATATCCTGTGCTAAAGCCGTTGGATGTTGCGCAATTGGTTCAAGGTTTAAATTTCAAGGCAATCGGTTTGAATTTGGAGCAGGGCAAAATAAAAGCAGTTACCCAAATGGAATCAGAATTGGATACGCAACGAGTTGCAAAACAAATCGATTCGATTTTGACTGTATTATCAGAGGAGGTTCTCGAATATTTGGAATTGTTGAAAAAGCGTGATTTTTTGTACGTTTATGAAACCGTGTTGCTTTCGCTTTATCCCGACCAACTCAACAAGAAATCTTTCGCAACAATCAAATCGGAACTCACACCAAAATTAGACGGCAATCGTCTCACGATGACTTGCGATTTTGATAAAATAAAAACGATATTTTCAAATTCAGGAATATCGTTGGACAAAGTATTACGGTTAAACATTGACACTATCACCAACGCACAAAAACAAGCAACATGCGCAAAAAATATGAAAAATCTGTTACTAGCAATACACAATTATTACGACGCATACAAAAAAATACCGCTGGCAGTTACTGTTGATGCCAATGGTAAGCCGTTGCATAGTTGGCGAGTGATGTTGTTACCGTATTTGGAAAATTACGCTCTTTACCAATCAATACGCCTCAACGAAGCATGGGACAGCGAACACAACAAACAATTCCACGACAAAATGCCGGACATGTTCAAATGCCCAAGCAACACAAAAGGAAATCCAAAAAGCGATACTGTTTATTGCATGGTTGTCGGAGAAAAATCCGCCGGACGCGCAAACGGCAAAAATTTAACTTTTGGTAATTTAACCGACGGACTTTCAAATACGATTGCGATTGTTGAACGGCAAACGCCGGTGTGTTGGATGTCGCCCGAAGATGTTACGTTCGACGATGCCGTCAAAGGAATCAATAAAATACCAAATGGAATTGGTTCGGAACATGATCGCAGTGTTAATGTTGG
>JAIRWK010000350.1 GCA_031268995.1 Planctomycetaceae bacterium | reverse complement strand
CTGACCAACCTGTAGCAAGCGATACAACAACTTTAACGCGGTCGGCTTCTTTGCGATCTCGTAGCGTTCGGTGCAACGCCTTCAATGAGGCAATTTGCCGAGATGATAACTGATAATTTGCCATAAAAATTACTCTCCTAACAAAGATGATTCGCGAAGTATAACAATTTCATAACTGAAAAGCAAGAGGAATTTCATCGTAGCTACGGTATAACAATTCGGTATAAATTGTGTTTTATTTTTTATTTTTTGCTAATTTTTTCAGGGCATCTATTCCGCGTTGGACGGTTGATTCTGATGCGGAATAGGAAATTCTGAAATGCGTGTCGTCTTTGCTAAAAATGTTGCCCGGAATCACTAACAAGGAAAATTCGTTGATTCCTCTTTCTACGAATTCACTCGCTGATTTATAATTTGGCGGGATTTTTGGGAACATGTAGAAAGCACCTTCGGGTTTATTGATTTCATAATAATTGCCCAACGAATCCAAAAGCATGTCCCGCCGATGGCGATAACTCCCAATTTGCACCGACATATCAGTATTCATAACCGCTAACGCACCTATTTGCCCAACACGAGGCGCACAAACAAACGTGTATTGCTGAAATTTCAACATCTGCTCAATCAATTCACTTTGCCCATGCACAAAACCTACACGCCAACCTGGCATTCCGGTTGATTTGCTAAAACCGTCTAAAACTAAAGTTTGTTCGTTGTATTCGGCAGGCGAAGCGAAATCAACTCCATAACAGAACGATTTGTAAATTTCATCGCTTATCAACAAAATATCCCGTTTTACCGCCAACTCTGCTATCGCTTTCACCTCTTCACGCGACGCGACTTTGCCCGTTGGATTAGACGGCGAATTTAGAATTATCGCCTTCGTTTTAGGCGTAATCGCATCCGACAACCGGTCAATATCATACCGAAAATCAGGATACGTACTCACCGGTACAGGTAACCCGCCCACCATACTCGTCAACGCATAATACATCACAAAATACGGGTCAAAAAATATCACCTCATCACCCGCATCAACCGTCGCCAATAACGCCAACGTCAACGCACCACTCGTACCACTCGAAATAAAAACAGAACGATCCGTATGACCATACTTGACATCAACCTCAACTTGAACCGCTTCGCGAAGCTCCGCCAAACCTTGCGTTGCCGTATAACCGCCTTGCTTTGAATTGATCGCGTCAATCATTGCCAAACGACCGGATTCGGGAACATCAAAATCAGGTTGACCGATGGAAAGGTTGATAGGATCGGGTAATTTCGCCGCCAAATCAAATACCTTGCGAATGCCGGACGACTCAAACGAACCGGAACGCTTTGAAATAAATCGTAATGCCATAATATTTTTCTTTCGTTAAATTTGAACCCAATACGGGCTTCGGTGTATACTCAAGCTGTTTAAAATTCCTGAAGCTGGACACGCAAGCGCAACAACATGAAGCGGTTATTCAAGGGCGAAGCCTACCGCCTTACCAGCTACGATATATCATGTATCTAAATCGTTGACGACTTTCATTTGAACTCTGACGGATTCTTCGTGAATTGCTTTCATTATTTCGCGGATGAATTCGGGATCCATGTTCATTGATTTAGCCATTTTTGATTTTTGTTCAATAATTTGTCCGTAGCGTGTTGTTTGCAGGATTGGCATGTTGTTAGCTTTTTTGTATAGACCTATTTCGCCAGCAACCTGCATACGTGTTGCCAAAAGCGACAGCAATTGATCGTCAATTCCGTCAATCTTACTCCGCAATTCCGCGAGATCTTTGGAAGGGCGATCCATATCGCGAATCACAAGCGAGGACAATAATTGGAAGAGTTGATCGGGTGTAATTTGTTGTTTGGCATCGCTCCAAGCGGTGTCGGGCGAGCAATGCGTTTCGATCAATAATCCGTCAAATTTCAAGTCCATTGCCTGTTGTGAAATTGCGTGAATCAAATCCCGTTTGCCCGCAATATGACTTGGATCGCAAAGAATCGGCAAGTTTGGAATGCGGCGGCGTAATTCGATTGGGACTTGCCAATGCGGCGTGTTGCGATAACCTTTATTTTCGTAAGAGCTGAAGCCGCGATGAACCGCACCAATACGCCGCAACCCCGCACGATAAATTCTCTCTATCGCACCAATCCATAACTCAATATCAGGATTAACGGGATTCTTGACCAAAACCGGCACGTCAATTCCTTTGAGAGCATCCGCAATTTCTTGCACCGCAAACGGATTAACCGCTGTCCGCGCTCCAACCCACAAAATATCTATACCAGCCTTGATTGCAGCGAAAACATGTTCTCGTGTTGCGACCTCAATTGAGGTGTACATGCCGGTTTCGCGTTTAACTCGCTTCAACCATCCAAGCCCTTCCGCACCGACTCCTTCAAATCCGCCCGGTTTAGTTCGTGGTTTCCAGATACCTGCGCGGAAAATTTTTATTCCATTTGAGGCAATTGCTCGTGCTGTTGCGATCACTTGTTCTTCCGTTTCCGCGCTGCAAGGACCAGCTATCACAACAGGACGAACCGGATCAACCCCAGACAAAACTATCGATTCAAGTTGAAAATCCATTAAAGTAAATATGTTGAATGTTAATGTTTATACCGTAGCCGGCAAGGCGATAGGCTTCGCCCCTGAACAACCGCTTCACGTTGTTGCACTTGCGTGTTCAGCTTCAGGGATTTTAAAGTAGCTTCAGTATAATTCTAATTTGAAACCGCAAAAATCGCAGAAAACAATTTGCTTTCCGCGAAAAGTATTTTGAATACTTTGCTCATTGCGGTAAATTTCTTGGACAATTATATAAACGTAATTGCCAAAAATTACAATACCCGTTTGAAATTATACTCAAGCCGGCATGGACGGTAGGCTTCATAAATTTTAAAATTGCTTGAGCAACATGATCCTTCCTAGCTTTTGCGGTGTTTGTTATATACTTAAGCTATTTTAAAATTCTTGAAGCTGAACCCGCAAGCGCAACAACGTGAAGCGGTTGTTCAATGGCGAAGCCTACCGCCCTACCGGCTACGGTATACTTAAGCTGTTTTAAAGCAAGCGCAACAACGTGAAGCGGCTGTTCAGGGGCGAAGCCTATCGCCTTACCAGCTACGGTATGTTTATTTGATATTGGCGATGCTCAATGCGGCGATTTCGTTTCGGATTATGTCATCGACTTTTTGTAAAATTTCGGACATTATTCCTTGCAATGCTTTATCTATTTCTTTGGACAAATTTTTTTTCAAATCTTCGCGGCAAGAATTTATTCGTTTATCTGTCAAAAATGTATTGAGCGGATTTATTTTGGTGAAGGGCAATGGTGATATGTTGGTTGGGATTTTGAAATTTTTGGCGGTTTCGGTTGCTTTTTCTTTGCCGACGGTTACTGCTAGTATTCCGATTCCGATTCCTATGAGTCCGCCAACAACCAAGCCGATTGGTCCTGTCATAATCAATGCCGTACCGCCGCCGCCGCAAATATTCGCAACTATTATCATCACAACCGTACTGACAATCATGTTCACAACACCAACTATCGACTCGGCAACCTTCGGATTAACACGACCTATATTTACTTTACCGGCTTTGAGGTTTGCGTCCTTCTTAACTTCGCCCATCCTCAAATCCTTACTCTTGAGCCAGTCGCGAACATTCTCTAAAACCATTCCCAAAAGCGAAGACAAACTATTACCGATTTCGTTGTTGACGAGTTTATCGATATTTATTTCGAATGCTTTTGCTTCTTTGCTGATATTTATTTCGAGTTCGTTTATTTTTCCGCCGTTTTCTCTGAATTTTGTCAAGATTGGTCGGATTTTGTTGTCGAACAAGTCAACTGCGATTCGGTTCACAATCCGATCTCGTCCATTACCCAATTCACGTCTTATTTCGTTCGTGATTTTTCCCTCAAACAAAGGCAACGCTACTGTCAATTCTTGTTGTTTACGTTGAAATTCGCTTTCCAATGCCGGCAATACCGCAAGTCCCATTGCGATTGTTGCGTAGGGTTGATTGCTGCGGAAGAATTTTTCGTTGTTGAGCAATTCACGGCAAACTCCGCTCACAAAAGACCATTGACAACTGCCGCCCGCCAACGCAATAACATGAATATCCGAAATCGATATGCCCGCATTCGATAAACCAGACACCAAAGATTCCTCGAACCACCTCAATAAATCAACATTGCCCGAAGTCAATTTGTCAGACAACATAACATTTGAATCGGATAGAAATCTTAAAAACGAATCGGTCGGAGTGTAATTTCTTGCCCTTTCGACGAATTCATCCCAAGTGATTCCTTTCATTTTGCCGTAGTTACCGATTGAGGTGGAGAAAGGTTTTTGTGGATTGATTGCTGTGAATTGTGAGAATTTTTCTTTTAGTTGTCGGCAATGGTAAACGCGGACAAAAAAATCTTCTCCGTTGCGGTTTAATTCTGCCGTTTTATCAGGGTTCAAATCGCAGAACCAACGATAAAATAAATCGTCAAATAATCGTCCGCCCAAATTCATTTCGCCCCAAGAATGTTGAACGCGACCGTTTTTTATAAACGCGAAATCGCAAGTCCCGCCGCCAAAATCGATCACCAAAAAACCCGAAATAATATCCGCAATCGAAAATAATCCCGACGAAATACTGTCAAGCATTGCCCCAACCGGTTCGTCAACCAAATCAACTTCGCCATAACCCGCTTCGCGAAAAATCGCACGCATTGCTTCGCGGTATTTTGAATTTGATTCGCTTGGAACGCCGACAATTACGCGGCAGTCAATTGGCGAGAAATTGATATTGCATTTTCGCGCATCACGCAACAACGCCGCTAAAAAATCACGCGAATTACGAAACGCCCGAGCATCCGCAACAATATCAGGTTTGAAATGAGAGCAAAATTGGTAGGAATATTCTTTGCGTTCATTGAGAGTTGATTCGCCGAATCCGTTGACGGCTTGTTCTCCAATGTAAGGCGATTCGTTGGCGGATTCGTTACTGTAGAGCAACACGGTTTCGATACCGATTGAGTTGGAGTTGAATTGTATTGCGTTTGGAGTTCGCACGTTTGCGGGGCATTTTGCAATGTATGTATTAGTTGTTCCGAAATCGATTGCGATAATATCTTTTGGCATGATTGGATTATTATAACCGTTCACACGGTTTTGCGTTTGTGCGGTGATAGAAATTGTTTTTTAACGCGAAATACACGAAATTTCCGCGAAACAACACGAAACTATTTTTCGCGATCTTTCGTGATCTTTCGCGTGTTTCGCGTTTAAAATCTGTTCTGTGAACGGGTACGGATTATTATACCGAAGCCGGTATCATTTTCTGTCAATCAATGTTGCGATCCATTCGGTTTCTTTGAATGCTTGCAATGTGATTTTTACCATGATGGTGAGCGGTGCTGCCATGAACAAACCGATAGGTCCTAACAACATTCCCCACATGAAAAGAGAAATCAAAATCACCACCGTTGAAATCCCCAAACCATGCCCCAACATCTTCGGCTCTATTCCATACCCAATCGTACACTCAATCCCGACAAGACAAATCATATACACAACTACGCCTTGCCAATCGTGCGTCATGAAGATTAAAAGACCGGGAATTATTGACGCGATGATTCCGCCAACATTGGGAATGAAGTAAAGGAAAAACGCGACCACACCCCAAAAGAACATTGCCGGCACGCCGAAAAACCAATATACAATTGTTGCGGTAACTGCTGACATCATGCTGGAGATTGCTTTCAAAAACAGGTAGCGGCGTATTTCGCCGGCGATGCGTTGCAGGTGTTGGTTGTTAATTGGTCCATCGAATCCGAATGCGCGATCAACTTTGGTGGGGAAACTTGCGGCTTCAAAAATCATGAATATTGTGAATATCAGAACCAAAAATGCGCTTTCGCCGATTTCCCGAATTGCGACAAGAGAAGTGCGAAGCCAAACCATTACATCTTGTGAGTTGAGGATGATGAGTTGTGATTTTTCTTTTAGTTTTGTATTTTGTTTGGGGTTTGGTTTGGATTCTGTGAAAGGTGTTTCGGGGTCATCTTTCAACAGCCCGAAGCCAACACTTCGTCCGCCAAGAATTAATTGTCCCAATGTTGTTGTTTCGATGTTTTGGTTTTCGCTTTCGGCTTCGGCTTCATTTTTATTTTCTCCGGTTTTTTCAGCGTCCGTCGCGTTTTCCGCACCAACCTCCGAACCATCAACCATACCAACTTCAACCTTCGCCGTATTTTCTTCGGACAATATTTGATTTGTTTCGGTTGCGGGTTTGGACACAGCTTCATCAATTATTTTTTTATCGGGCAAATTATTTATCGTTTCGGAATTGATGTTGGGATTTATGTTTGGCTTCTTGAGATTTTCGTTGGTCGGTTCAATTTTTTCGGGAGTTGTGGAGTTTGTGTTATTTTCGTTTTCAATTGTGTTATTGTTGAGATTAGTGTTATTTTCGTTTGTATTTTCTTCGTCTTCGGGAGTATTTTCTTTATTTTCTTCGGTAGGTTTTTGCCAAACAGTTAAACCGCTGATTGCAAATCCGATTCTTTCCAACCTCTTATCAAGTGCCGCAATTTTCGCCTCAAAATTTGCCTTATATTCAGGACTTTTCGCAACAAGATAATTCAACGACTTCGCGACATTGTAACTAATCCCAACAAAAACCGTAATCGTGAAAAATATTACCAATATCAACGCAATCACTTTCGGACAACCTTTCTTTTGCATCCAATGAAGCGGCACGAGCAGAATTATTGCCAAGAACATTGCCAAAAACAAAGGACCGATAATTTTGCTTGCTGCGCTGATTCCGTACCCGATTACCACAACTGACGCAACCATTACGAGAAAACGGTAAACGATGGATTGTCGTGGAACGTTTGTCAGAAATGACACCACGTTGCTGACAGTGCTATCCATGCCAGCTTGTTGCGGTTCTGATTGGGGATTCGGGGCAACAGTTTTAGTATTATGTTGATCGTTCATTTTACAAATTATGGTTAAAGAGATCGTTATTGCACAATAGGGAAATATAGAGCAAAAAAGAGTTTCCAAAAATTAATCTCATTCGAATTCTGTCGATTTCTATCGACTGAAAATCGACCGAATTTGAAATAATTAGAAACTCTAAAAATTAATTGGAAATAAATTTCCCTGTCCTCAATGTCCCTTGTGTCCCTGTTTATCGCTAACTACTGAAATTTGTTTGAGATTATGAGAGGTTTTGTATTGATTGTCAAGACAGCGTGTATCGTGTTTATACTCAAGGGAATTTCTAAAGTTAATGTAACTATTCAGTCGCATCCGAATTTGTTGTATTTATATGTGATTTTGTCTGAAAAATTCTTACCTATTTTGTGCATGTTTTTTCAAACTGCATCAAAAAAAGTTGAAATTGACCAAAATTTCGCCAGACTCCACTCAAAACCATGACCCTACTGAATAGTTACAAATTAATTTTATTCGAATTCGGTCTATTTTTATACCGTAGCTGGTAAGGCGATAGGCTTCACCCTTGAACAACCGCTTCGCGATGCTACGCTTGCGTGTCCAGCTTCAGGAATTTTAAAACAGCTTGAGTATATCGACTGAAAATCGACCGAATTTGAAATGTCTTGACTGCATGGTCAAATTAGGGACGAAGATTATTTTTTGAGATCAATTCGTGTAATTTTTTGATCACAACATGTCTATCGGGTCAATATCTATTATCCATTGTATTTTATCTGGTGTTTTGGTTGAGGCGGCGGATTGGCGGATGATTTTTAGGAGTTGGCTGTTGTCAGTGCTGTAGATGTGCATGTGAAATCTATAGAAACCTCGTAACTTTGCCAAAGGCGCAGACGCGGGACCTAGAATTTTGCAGATTTTTTTGGTTGCTTTTTGATCGTGTGATTGGCTATCTTTTTGCAATGTTACGCTTCCAAATTCAGGTTGATATGTTTGCGAGTTTATTATCCAATCTTCTGTCAACGTTATTCGGTTTGCGAATTCTTTTGCGAAACATGCGGTTTGGTTTTCGTCTTCTCCGCGAACAACAATTCTTACCATTTTTGAAAACGGCGGATAGTTTAATAATTTTCGTACCGGCAATTCTTGTTTTATGAATTTTGTGTAATCGTGATTTGCGGCGGATTGAATTGCGATATGGTCTGGTGTAAAAGTTTGCACGATTACACGTCCGCCTTTTTCGCTTCTGCCCGTTCTTCCCGCAACTTGCGTTATCAAATGAAACGTTCGCTCCGCCGCTCTGAAATCCGGTAAATGCAACGCCGTATCAGCATTGATTACGCCGACAAGCGTTACGTTTGGAAAATCCAGTCCTTTGGCGATCATTTGTGTACCAAGCAAAATTTGTACATTGCCGTCGCGAAATTGGGCAAGTGCTTTTTCGTGCGTACCGTGTCCACGCATCGTGTCCGTATCCATTCGCAAAACCGACACATTCGGAAATCGATTTTTAATCTCAACCTCCAATTTTTGCGTGCCAAATCCTTGATAATGAATCCCGACAAACCCGCATTTCTTGCAACTATTCGGCGCAGGAATCTGATAATCGCAATAATGACACAACGCGATTTCTTCCGTGTAATGATGTATCAACGCCACATCGCAATTATCGCATTTGACAACCTCACCGCACGCCGGACACTGTAGATGAGTTGAAAAACCGCGTCTGTTTAACAACAATATTACTTGTCCGTTGTTTTTTATTGTTTCCGCAATCGCTCCGTGCAATTGACGATGGATTGCCCCGTAGGTCAATTTTGCCCTAACTTCCTCACGAAGATCAACAATCTCAACACGCGGTAACACCAACCCCTTCACTCGCACCGGCATCGAAATAAGCTCATACGCAATTTGAAATGATTTTTCCTGTTCTACCGAATCCTGTATAGTTGTTGCGTACCACGATTCGACCGATGGCGTTGCGGAGCCTAAAATCAAAGGGATATTCTCAAACTCGGCACGCTTGCCCGCAACATCTCTCGCATGATAACGCGGCGCGGTTCCTTGCTTAAACGAGCTTTCATGCTCCTCGTCAATAACTATCAACCCAAGATTCGGTAACGGCGCAAAAACCGCACTGCGCGTGCCGACAACAACTTGAACTTTACCGCTTGCGATTATCGACCATTGATGATGCCTCTCCGAATCCGTCAAATGCGAATGCAAAACCGCGACATTGCGGAATCGGCTTTTAAATCTGCCGACAGTTTGCGGCGTGAGGCTTATCTCCGGCACCAACACTATCGCTTGACGATTGTAAGATACGACTTCTTGAATTGCTTGAATGTAAACTTCCGTTTTACCGCTGCCGGTTACGCCGTGAAGCAAAAAGGTTTTGTGTTGACGTTGTTCGATTACTTTTTTAATTTTGGCTAAAGCGTTAAGTTGATCGGGACTCAAATCGTGTTGTTCAACCGGTTGAGCTGTCGTTGGTTGTGATTCGGGTTCAAATTTTTCACGCCTAATTGTTTTTGCCCGAATCAAACCTAAACGTTTCAAAACATCAATCGGCGCGGCGGAACATTTGGCGGCGAATTGCAATTCTGTTGAGGTCAATGGTTGGTCGCAACTTCTCAATGTGTTTAGAACGTGAAGTTGTTTAGTTGTGAGTATTGGTTCGGTTTCGTTGTTATTTTTAGAGATTGTGCCGATAGATTTTTTTTGTGAGGACAATTTTTGTACAGAAATGTTTTTGGTTATGTTTTCTTGGACAAGATTTTTTTGCTTCAGATAATTTATCAACTTGTCCGCATTCTCCGCAACATATAAAACAGTGGTTAAACGAGTCCCCGCATTTGACCGTACACCGGCAGGCAACATCGCTTCAAGCACTTGACCGAGCGGACAAATATATTTGTCCGCGATCCAATGCGTTAGACGTATCATGTTGTTGTCGAGCAGTCGGCGGTTATCGATTATTGATTGTATTGATTTAAGCTTTTTGTCTTGCAGATAAGGCAAATTTTTGAAAACCTGCACATCAACACAATACCCCGC
The DNA here is from genome assembly GCA_031268995.1 of Planctomycetaceae bacterium. GTDB lineage: Bacteria > Planctomycetota > Planctomycetia > Pirellulales > Thermoguttaceae > WRKP01. The sequence goes on along the minus strand of JAIRWK010000350.1, from coordinate 3,229 downwards.
CGTCAACCGATTCCCACGCCCAAGCGGCACCATTACACGCATCCCAGATTCAATCTCTTCCTCAAGATCAGCAGGAACAAAATAATCAAGTATCGCATCATACCCACTCGGAAACACAACACGAGCAACAAAACGATTCGCCAATTCGCCAATCTCCCAAACCGATAACCCTTCCGGCATTGCCGAAGTAGCCGCGCTAGGTTTAGGCGGTTCAGTTTCAAAAAGATTTGGCTGAATCATTTTTTAAAATTGGGAGAAAATGAGGTTTCAGAAATTCCCTAAATGTTAAACGTTCACATTGTCCCTCACGTCCCTTGTGTCCCCATTGTCCTTTATGTCCCTTAAAAACACTGTACCAAAAGTCTTTCCCCAAAAAAATAATCATCGTATAAATTCTTCGTGATCTTCTGGTGAGAAAGTCCCTATTAGCGGATTTGCGGATCGGTTTGATCCTGCTTTGTGGTTGAAATTTTCTTCAGCAGCTTTTGCCAGCGATAAATTCAACAGGTCGAGATCAATCCCCGCCGGACACGCATCACTACACGCCGAACAACCAACACATCGCCCCGCAAGATGAAACGCCCGCAAAATATTCCAAGCAAAATTTCCACGCAATGTTGCAGATGTTTCAATACGTATCGGGCGATTCTTGTCAACCACACACACCTCACAATAACACAACGGACAACTCTGACGACAAGCATAACACTTTATACAACGCGATAATTCCACCTTCCAATACTCTAATCGTTCATCTACGCTCATCGACATTATTTTTTGCAAACGTTCGTAACGTTTTGTCGTGTCGGGTTGGGTTGTTTGTTGTTCATTTTGTTCAATTACGAAGTCGCAATGTATTGGCTTATTGACTTCGCATGATAAACATTTCGGCGCGTTGGTTGTGTGTGTTGTGTTATTTTTTGTTGAGGTTGCGGCGGTTTGTACTCCGTTACATTCCAAACCGATCACAACCAGCGAATCGCGATCCAACTGATTCTCGACCTCCAATACCGCAAGCGATTTCGCATCACAACCTTTGACAACTATCGCCGCTTTGCCCAATGCCCGTATTTCCTTGCGGCGTAAATACACCGCCAAATTTTGCGTACATCGATCATTCCAGATCAATTGATCCGCTTCGGCAGCGTCTGTTACCAAAACAAGACACGGATTATTTTCCGGCGACCCGTAACCGATCACCACATTTACCGTTTTATCGGCAAGAAGTTCTTTGGCTTTTTGTTGGAGTTTGAGTTGTTGTGTCATAAAAAATATCAGTGTATTTAACGGGAATTTTTAAAAATTAATCTTATTCGATTTCGGTCAATTTTCTATCGACTGAAATCGACCGAATTTGAAATAATTTGTCCTTAACGTAACCGAAACATAATCGGTACGAACGAGGGGAAATTATATCATGAATTGACGGCGAATAAAAGTTGCTCGTATTGTTGTACCATATTGTCGATGGAATAATTCGAAATTGCCCGCGATCTATTCTGTTGACCAAGCTCATGAGCGAGTGCCGGATCATTGGCAATTGTCAAAATTTTTTGGGCAAATTGCTCTGTATCTCCAAACGGGCAAGTTTGTTGTTCTGTTGCTTTTCCTAGTAGTTCGGCGATTCCTTCGACATTCGTTGAGACAACTGCTTTGGCGTTGCTCATTGCTTGCAGTATAACGTTTGGCATTCCTTCCCAACGCGACGTGAGCAGAAGAATTTTTGACTCCGCAATCAACTCAACTGCGTCCGCCCGCCAACCAAGCACTTTGACTCGATTCCTAATTTTGGCATCTATGCGCTCTTCCAATTTGTCCCGAAAAATACCGTCGCCAACAATCAATAACTCCCAATCTTTGAGTTGCGTCAACCACGACGGAAGCGTCTGAATAAGCCAATCAACACCTTTTTGATAATCAAGCCGACCGACAAAAATTATTTTATTGGTTCCGTTTTTGAGTTCGGTTGGGGCAATTATTCCGTTGCGGATAACTGAAATTTTCCGCGCGGGCAATCCGCCAACAACACGCGAAAACTCCGCAACCGAATCACTCACACAAATATACCTCTCAACAAATACATTTGTCCACTTGTCCAAAAACAAATGCCACCACGCCGAACGCTCCGCCACCCGAATACAAGATACAACATGCTTAATCCCCGCAAAATATGCTGCCAACCGCCCAAAAAAATTCGCATGAAACATAAACGAAATAAAAATATCAGGCGATTGCTCACGCAATAATTTTCGTAATTTGCCCAAACCGCAAACCAACGAAAACACCCCGCGCATGTTAAGAAACTCAACAGTAATTCCCGCCGATTCAAGTTGCGGGACGCATGAAATTCCAACAGGACGCGGTTGAAGCGAGTAAACCGTTACAGAATGCCCACGCGCAAGAAGACGAACCGCAAGCTCACACATCACACGCTCCGCTCCGCCGACATTCAACTCCGTAATACAAAATGCTAACCGCATATATACCCCTAAAACTTCAGCACGTAAATAACGCAGATTTGGATGGATATTCGCCAGATCAGAAAATAAAATCTGATCCGCTATAATGTGAAATCTGCGCCGTCTGCGTGCTGATATTTTTTTATAACGCCCAAAGCCAATATTGTAAAATTACAAAATTATGTTACCATCCCGTGTTGTCCTTATTGTCCCTTGATTCCCTTCATCTAAAATAATTATTACAACTATTACACAAAATGCCACTATACGAATATTTTTGTCCGAAATGTGAACATGAATTTGAGCTTTTGATTCGCGGTTCGGAGATTCCGGTTTGTCCTGATTGCGGCAATAAAAATTTGACAAGAGAAATGAGTACACCGGCAGCACACACAAAAAGCAGCGAATTCGGTTGCAAACCATCTGGACAATTGCGGTCACGGACACGAATGTATGTGTTGCAAACATCGCGGTTGAAAAAACTTCGCCGCCTTTGCGGTTTTTACTATCACAGAAAACGTAACGTGAGGGAACTTCCAAAAACCTCATTTTCACCTAATTTTTTTGTAACTATTCAGTAGTATAAAACCGTTATTTGTACAGGAGTTACAATTTATCAAAATTAAGTGATTTATGTCAATAAATATAGGTACAAAAACCTAAGCTACTAATATTTAAGCAATTATGGATTTGATCGTTAAATTTACAACAAATCGGTAATAGGATTTAACTCCTTTAGTATAAATCTTTTTAGGCTACTGAATAGTTAC
>JAIRWK010000426.1 GCA_031268995.1 Planctomycetaceae bacterium | reverse complement strand
TTCGCGGCGGACATTTTGATTTCACGGTAGATCCACTTTAAAAAATCAGCACACAGATAACGCAGATTGGGAATAGATTTCGCAAGATCAGAAAACAGAATCTGATCTGCGATTATACTGTAGCTACGATGAAATTCATCTTTTTAAGACAGGATTACAGGATTGTCAGGATATAATAAAATCCTGTATATCCTGCTATCCTGTTAAATCCTGTCAAAAAAATAAAAACTGAATTTCATAGTGCTATGAGTATATCTTTAGAGAATCTGTGTTATCTGGCGTGTTAATTTTTAATTTTTAGCCCTTCTTTTCGATTTTTGCCCATGTATCGCGCAGGGAGACTGTGCGGTTGAATATTGGGGTTGCGTTGTCTGAATTGACAATGTCTTTGCAAAAATATCCTATTCGCTCAAATTGGAATCTTTGCTCCGCAACAGCATCGGCTAGGCTTGGTTCAAGTTTGGCGTTGGCGATGATTTCTAGCGAATTTAGGTTCATGTACGTTTTGTAATCTGCTAGGTCTTGCGGGTCGTCTGGGTTTTCTTTTGTGAAAAGTCTGTCATACAACCTCACCTCTGCTCCCAACGCACTATTGACCTCAACCCAATGAATAGTTCCTTGCACTTTTCGTCCGTCCGCAGAAGTGCCGCCGCGTGTTGTTGGGTCATACGTGCATCGTATCTGTGTAATGTTGCCGTCAATGTCTTTGTCAAAACCTGTACACGTTACATAATAAGCATACCTCAACCGCACCTCACGACCAACCGATAACCTAAAATACTTCTTCGGCGGCTCCTCCATAAAATCATCATGCTCAATATACAACGTCCTCGAAAACGGAATCAGCCTCGTACCCTCAGCTTCGTTTTCGGGATTATTTACCGCCTCAATTTGTTCAACCTTGCCCTCAGGATAATTTTCTATCAACAACTTGACCGGTCGCAAAACTCCCATTCTCCGCAACGCATGTTTGTTAAGATCTTCGCGAATTGCATTTTCAAGTTTAACCACGTCAATAATACTGTTCATCTTGGCAACCCCGATCTCGCGGCAGAACGCCCTGACAGCTTCCGACGTGTAACCACGCCGCCTCAAACCGCATATCGTCGGCATTCGCGGATCACTCCAACCACTCACAAATCCGCCCTTCACCAACTCCAAAAGTTTACGTTTACTCATCACCGTATAAGTTAAATTCAAACGCGCAAATTCGTATTGATGAGGTCGCCAAATATCATCAAGATTGTCAAGAAACCAATCATACAACTGACGATGATGCTCAAATTCAAGCGTACAAACCGAATGCGTAATGTGTTCAATCGAATCCTCAAGACCATGCGCCCAATCATACATCGGATAAATACACCACTTGTCGCCCGTGCGATGATGTGCTGCTTTGATGATTCTGTACATTACAGGATCACGCATGTTAAAATTCGGCGACGCAAGATCAATCTTTGCCCGCAACGTAAACTCACCTTCATTAAATTCACCCGCCCGCATTCGTTTGAACAAGTCGAGATTTTTTTCCGCCGTAAATTCACGCCCTTCGCTTGGTTTCATTGGAATAGAAGGAGTTCCGCGATTATCACGCATTTCAGCAAGCGTTTGATTGCAAACGTATGCCTTGCCCTTCTTAATTAACTCCTCAGCGAAAACATACATTTGTTCAAAATAATCCGACGCAAACCGAATCCTGTCTGAAAGATTTTCGCCCGTGAGCCATTGGACATCTTCTATAATCGATTCGACGTATTCGGTTTCTTCCTTCGACGGATTCGTATCGTCAAATCGCAACACAAAAGCACCGCCATACCTCTTCGCCAACCCATAATTCAAACAAATACTCTTCGCATGACCAATATGTAAATAACCATTCGGCTCAGGCGGAAAACGTGTCGCAACAACTCCACCGTTTTTGCCGTCCGCTAAATCCTGCTCAATAATTTGCTCAATAAAATTTAATCGCGTCTCCGTTTCACTCATTTTTTTATAAAGTTCCTTTAATTTTGTTTTGCACTTTCGTTTATTCCAAATCCGATTTAGAAAAAATCAATCGGCGATGAATTGTATACCGTAGCCGGTAAGGCGATAGGCTTCGCCCTTGAACAACCGCTTCACGTTGTTACGCTTGCGTGTCCAACTTAAAACAGCTTGAGTATAACAACAAACCCAAAAAATAAAAGAGCAACTCAAAGTAGATTTCATCACGAAAAACAAGAAATGGGATTTGAAAAAGAACCATTTCGTGCTTTTCGTGACGAAATCTACTCAAGCTGTTTTGAAACTGAACACGCAAGCGCAACAACGTGAAGCGGTTGTTCAGGAGCGAAGCCTACCGCCCATACTGGCTTCGGTATAGAATTTGGCGTGCAATGTTCGTGCGATGTTATTGTGTGTTTTTTCGTTGAATTGCTTTTTGCGCGGCGTCTAGTATCTGGATCAGCAGCGGATCGGAATAAGTAAAATCCAATTCATAAAATTGCAATAAATAATCTGATGCCGCATCCAATTGTCTGTGATCATGCGTCTCCGCAACCTCCGCCGTGTACCACGCAAGACCAACTAAACCAAGCGCACGATCTTGATAATCAACACCGCTCAATTGCGCGAACTCTTGAAAAAGCGGTAACAACATCACAGGATTTCCGTTGTCACCGGATTGGAAATAATAGCGTATCAATTGGCGTTTTGCCTTACGTTTCCAGTAGTAGTCGGCATTGGGAAAATATTCTATTACGCTGTTCCACGCCTCCGGCGAATCAAGAATACACGCGTAAACCCATTGCTCCTCAACCGTGTCATATTTTCTGATATTGGAAACTTCCGGTTTGTGCAACGGATTAGGCATCGAAGAAACCCGAACATAACCAAGCCAAACACCAACCAAAATCAAAACCGCTAAAAAAAGAATTTTGAAAATATAATTCTTGATCTTGTTGCCGCTCAATTTCGATTCTTTTTTGTCCGTAATAATTGATTGCAAGTATTCGGCGCGTTCCAGAATTTTCTTGTCTATCGGATCAAAACGCAACGAATTAGATGTGTCAACTAATTTCACTTCGTCGTCTTGTATTGACTTGGAAAATAAAGATCGCAACTCTACTCGGATTTCGTTGAACGATTGAAAGCGTTTGTCCGGTTCTTTTTCTATCATTCGATGAATTATCCGGCAAAGAATCGGCGGAACATCGGGACGTACACTTTCTAGCGAATCCGGTTCGGTGTTTACATGTTGCAAGGCGACAGCGATTGCGGTTTCGCCGGTGAAAGGCGGACGGGACGCAATCGCGTGATAACAAGTAATGCCAAGAGAATAAATATCACTGCGATGATCAAGCGGTTGACCTTGTGCTTGTTCGGGACTCATGTAAAGAGGCGTGCCAAGTGTCATGCCGACTTGGGTCAATGCGGGAGAAGTTGTCTCGTCGAATCTTGCCAATCCGAAATCAGCCAACTTAACATTGTCGTCATCGCCAATAAGAATATTTTCAGGCTTAATATCCCTGTGAACAATTCCCGATTGCTCTGCGACATACAACGCCGCCGAAACTTGCCAAAGAATCTCGGCAACACGAATCCCCGCTATCGGACTGCTCTTTTGAATCATATTCTGCAATGTTTGCCCAGCAACATACTCTTGAGCAATATACCAATAATCTTCAAAACAATCCGCTTGATATATCTGGACAAGATTAGGATGAACCATACGAGCAATTGCCCGCGCCTCACGGACAAAACGTTGCAAATAAACCTCGTCGCCAGCAAGCTCCGACCGCAATATCTTCAACGCAACACGCCTGCCAAGAGAACGTTGCTCGGCAAGATAAACCTCCGACATCGCACCACTGCCTATACGACGCAATATATGATAATCACCAAATTCACGGTTAATCAAATCAACCATCGCCATGTCTCCATCTCCATATTTATACCAAAACCACAAACGGCTTCGGAAAATTTTAAACCAACGGTAATGTTTTGAAGACGAACACAAGTAACATGAGATACGAGGTTGTCGAAAATCGAAGTATCAACAGACTGTCCATTTGCCATCAAAACGTCATTGATTCTATCATAACCGTTACAATCTGTAATCCTACCGCTCTTTTCAGTGAATTTATACAACTTTTCACGGGCAAGATTCTTTTTATAGAGTACACTCAACAGGGTGTTTGTTTCGGTTTAACAGGGGGCGTGGTATACCGTAGCCGGTAAGGCAATAGGCTTCGCCACTGAACAATCGCTTCACGTTGTTGCGCTTGCGTGTCCAGCTCCATGAATTTTAAAGTAGCTTGAGCATAACATAGGTGGCTTGATTAAAAAACAAAATTGTAATTGGGGCGGTATCCCCGTTTGTTTTAAAATTTAAAAACTGAACGCGCGAGCGTAACGACGTAAAATGGTTGTTCAAAGGCGAAACCAGCCAGCCATGCCGGTTTTGGCATAACGACAAAAGAACTTATGGTTTCATTCGGTAATTACTCGGACTGTTTTAAGATTCCAGAAGCCGGACACGTGAGCGCAATATCGCAAAACAGTTGTTCAGGGGTAAAGCCCGCCGCACGTACCGGATTTGATGCGGAAAACAAGATGAGATATTTTGACGTGTTGGCGGTGATTTTGCTTTCTTCGTTTCTGTTATTTTTGTTTTTTTGTTCAACTGGTTGTCGTACAACATCGCAAAACAAAACCGGACTCTTTTCAACACCTTCGCCGACCTCAATTCATCCACAATCTCCCGCACAAAATCCCGCCGACACTGGGACTCAAATGTTGCCCGCTGGAAATCAAACGTTGACCGAATCAAGACTCCCCGTAACCACGACGACCGCCACAACGAAATCGCCGCCGTTCTTTTCCGGCAATGCATCAATATCAAACTCCACAACGCCAACATTGCCGCTGGCTAATATTGCCAACGAGCCGTCGGATTTTGACAACCGCCGCTACGAAGCGTTTCGCCCAATCATTCCGAATCATGTTGCCGATTCGCCTGTTGTCTTGCCAAACGATCCGCCAAATACAACAACCGTTTTTGAAACTGCCGCAACACAAGGAAATCCAAAAATTGATTCGGTTGACGAAACGCAAGAGTTGAAAAAACAAATTGCGCGTCTTGAACAAGAACTCAAAGAAGCAAAAACTCCGCCGCCGAATCCTTTCCCAACATCGCCGCCAACCCCGCTTCCAACTCCAACCGAAGAAACGAAAATAAATTCGCCGCAACCCGCAGATTCGCCGTCTAAACCAACCGAAATCAATGACTCTCGGCAGGTGCTGATTTTCGATATTGACGGCGTAACAACGACCAAAGATGAAAAGAACGCGGTTAGGATTTCGATTGTTGACTCGTTGCTTTTTGTTGGTACATCGTGGAAGCTCACGCCGAGTGCCGAAGAGGTGTTGAGGCGTGTAACGACAGAAATCCGCGCGGCGTATCCTGATGCTGAAATTGATATTGAGGGGCATACGGACAATCTTGATATTGATCCGAAGAACCCAACGCAAAAACATGATATTGCGTCAATCAAAGCGGGTGTTGTGATGGATTATTGTGTGAAAACTCTCCGTTGCGATCCCGCCAAAATGAAAAAAATCTCATGCGGCGCGAAACACCCTGCCGCCGATAACGCAACCGCCGAAGGAAGAGCAAAAAATAATCGCATCGACATCGTTATACCGTAGCCTCTCACGGATATTTTTTTCTTGTTTTTATTTTTTGTTGCCTCTGAATTTGGGAAATTAAAAATTGTGTCAACAGTTACAGGTGGTCGTCATAGTATGCCAAGATTTTTATCTGCTGCGTCTCTGTTGCGAATATACAAAGCCAACGACGTTTCAAAGGTTGTCTCTGATATTTGCCAAACTGGTTCTGAATCCGAATGATTGTGGACGTGTTGTGCGAACAGAGTGTAGAGAAATTTGAACAGATGACGCGGCACGCGCAATTTCGCGAATGCGCTTACGAGTCTGGTTTTGTCAAGACTTGGGCTGAAGAAGTCGGTAATTTTAGGCGATTTCCCATCGGCAGCACAAGCGGATATTCGCGTATTCAATAAATCAAATAACGATTCTCCTGACCATTCGAGCGAGCGTATTAGATTTTGTTTATCTATTCTTGCGCGTTGGATAAATTCGCTGCTTTCGCGTTCCATGTATATCAGCAGTTGGTCGGGCAACAGCAATTTGAAACCGACTTGTTCATGTTTGAGCAATTTATTGTCCAAAATTGACCAGACCAATAACTTCATCAACTCAGGCGAACCATTAACCAAATGCGGCTCATCAATACGATCAACTATCACAATCAGACCCTTCAACCCAAGCGTATTATTTATATCCAATAATTTCTCAAGCATCTGATAACGATTGTCCGTCCCATAATCAACCGGAAACGGCATCCCGTTGAAATCTGCCTTCTTAAACCTCAACAAAATTTTGAACAAATCCGACTTCAAATGAGGTAAAACACGCAACGACCTTTTAATTGACCATGCTTTTATAAACCGCGAAGTTGCCTTGCGTAAAAACGGTAGCCAAAAACATAACGCAACAATATAAAACCAACTGTTCAAAATAAAACCAAATCCGCCCGAAATCTTGTACCACAAACTCGCCAACACCACCGAACAAATCACACCAAGCCCAATTTCCCACACTCGCGTAACATTCGACACCAATGTTGAATATCGAAGTGATTTTGAGAGGCGAATCCATCTATTGAGCGGTGTTTCGTTTCGCGAGTTGTCGTAGCTTGAGGCTAACAGCAACAGGTCGCGTATTTGAAATTGGTTGAGGTTTTGGGTTGGGAGCGGTTTGATGTCAATTGCCGCCGGATGTGATTGCCGGTTGGGGTCGAGAATACGGTCTATTATTTGTGTTGTGCCAAGCGAGATAATCGCGTCAAGATGATCTCGCAATTCCCATCGCGCAAGAATTTTTTGTATTTTACGTCCGCCTGAGAACCGCTGCCGAAACCGATCTATAAACGGATTCAAATCGGAATAGTCAACTACAAGCACACCGCCGCCGTGATGATCGGTATTGTATTCCAAGATTTTATGTATCATTTGAAATCGCAACGCCGTCTTGCCCGAACCGCGCTCGCCAAAAACAATAGAAGTAGAAGGTTCGGAAGGACTGCCGTAAATCTTGTCCCAAGCCGAATGAAACGATGTCTTGATACAAGACGCTTTAAACACGGTATCGTTTTGGGCATCCTCATCCGAAAACGGATTACTCAAAACTCCGTGATACTCCAATAATTCTCGTATGGTCATAACGTTATTAATTTTCGTTTATTGTTACACCGAAGCCGCCGAAACTTCGGAAATATACTCAAGCTACTTTAAAATTCATGGCACTACGGCAAACCTGCAACGCAGAGCGTTAGGCAAGCGCAACAACGTGAAGCGGTTGTTCAAGGGCGAAGCCTATTGCCCTAACGGCTACGGTATAATCAGACTTCAAGGATCACTCCGCTCGCAAGAATCCTGAAACGGCTTTAGTATAACATTACAGCGTTCACTTTGGAAGTATGATTACCGGTGAGTAGGCACTGAGAGATTTTTTAAGCGACAGAAAGGACGATAAGGACACAAGGGGCATGAAGGACAAAGTAAACGTTTAACACTTATACCGTATCCGGTAAGGCGATAGGCTTCGCCTCTGAACAGCCGCTTCACGTTGTTGCGCTTGCGTGTTCAGCTTCAGGGATTTTAAAGTAGCTTCAGTATAAGAGATCGCTAAAATCTTAACTCATGTTACGCATCAACCTTGTGTTTAATTTTGCACATTTCGTTCCAAGCGGCTTTTGACGCGGCTAGGTAGATTTTTGCTTTGAGGGCAAAATGATTGAGTTTGTGGGCGA
>JAIRWK010000425.1 GCA_031268995.1 Planctomycetaceae bacterium | reverse complement strand
TCGCCCACAAACTCAATCATTTTGCCCTCAAAGCAAAAATCTACCTAGCCGCGTCAAAAGCCGCTTGGAACGAAATGTGCAAAATTAAACACAAGGTTGATGCGTAACATGAGTTATTATTTTTTGCCAATTTATTTCCGTTATGTTCGGCTATGGTGATCCAATGACAATAATTTTGTCAGCAACATATCACAGTGTTATTTGTACGTTCGTTTTTACGTTTATACCGCAGCCGGTAGGGTGATAGGCTTTGCCCTTGAACAACCGCTTCACGTTGTTGCGTTTGCGTGTTCAGCTCCATGAATTTTAAAGTAGCTTGAGTATAATGTATTTTTTATGAAAGGAATTGATAATATGACACCCCAATTATCAAAATTACTCTTTAGTATTTGCAAATTCCTCTTTATATTTTGGTTGTTGATAGTTATATTTTCAAAATCTATATTTTTATTAATGATCAAGTAGAAGAAACTTCCCCAAAACTGCCGCCAATAAGTTACAATACGCCTCTGAAAATCAACACGCAAACGATGCAGATTCCAAAGATGGCTGTGGTCAGATTTTATTTTCTGATCTTGCGAATATCTCCTCAAAATCTGCGTTATCTGCGTGTTGACTTTTTAAGGTCAATTCCCATAATCAGGGCGACCGTAAAGGTACGCCCCTACAAATCGCAAAAAATTTTTCTATTGACGAGGCAAAAATTAAGATATACAATTGTGGAAATGGTATTTGGTGACTGGCAGAATATACTCAAGCTGTTTTGAAATTCCCGAAGCTGAACACGCAAGCGCAACAACGTGAGGTTGCTCAAGGGCAAAGCCTATCGCCTTACCGGCTACGGTATAACCCCAAAAAACAAGAAGAGTAGGAACGGGAACTGGAAATGTGGAACAACAAAACGTCATCCTGCAATTATCCTTTTGGTTGATTTTTTATCACGAAAGGCACGAGAAGGACGAAAATCACGAAAGGGGGGATTTAAAACTGTTTTGTGATTTTCGTGTTTTTTGTGTTTAAAAATATTCTGGAGGAAAAATTGAGGATACTTGTAATTGATGAGTGGTTGCCGTCTGTTTGTAATTCGGGCAAATCGATACGTTCGTTTGAGCTTCTTGCGCCGTTTGCTCGTCGGCACTCGATAACTTACGCCGTCAACCAACTCGGCGAAATACAACACGAACACCTCCAAAAAATGCAAGATGCAGGATTCAACGTAATTTGTGTTCCGCGTCCTTTGCATTATGGTTCAGTTCCGGCGATTTTGTTTGGGGCAATTCCGGCACTTTTTGACCCGTTGCCAATCTCCGTTAGACGGCACACTTCAAAAAAATTTGCGGACACCATTAAACAACTTCTCGCAAATAATAAATTTGATATTGTGCATATCGAATGGTCGAATTACGCGGTTTATTTGGAGATTATTCGCAATATTCCGACATTTGCCTGTACTCATAACGTCGAATATCTTTCTTGGAAACGTTTTTTTGACACCACTAAAAATCCGGTTAAAAAATTACTCGGTTTGCATGAATGGAAAAAAATGTACCGGTTTGAAAAAAACATTTACCCAAAACTCGACTACATCTCAACAGTGTCCGAAGAAGACGCGCAAATTGTGCGTAGCGAATTTGGCATGGAGCGGGTTTGTGTTATTCCGAATGGTGTTGCAATTTCTTATTATGACAAAATTAAAAACACGCCGCAACCCGCTAAAATTGTTTATTGCGGTTCAATGGATGCGTTTATCAATCAAGATGCGGTAGTGTATTTTTTACGTGAAATTTTTCCATTGATACTTGCGGCGAATCCTGCGGTCAAGTTTCAAGTGATAGGTCGCAACCCGCCGAATTGGATTTTGAAATTCGGTTCGGACAATGTTTCGTTTACGGGTTCGGTCAACGATGTTAGAGCGCAACTGAAAGAGGCGGCACTTGAAGTTGTGCCGCTTCGGATTGCGGGCGGTTCAAGGTTAAAGATTCTTGAGGCGTTTGCGGCAAGACTTCCGGTTTTGTCAACTACTATCGGTGCGGAAGGTTTGAATATTAAACCGCACGAAAATATTGAGATCGCCGATACGCCCAAAGATTTCGCGGCGAAATGTATTGAGCTACTGGAAAATCAAGCGTTACGTGATAAACTGATTGCCAATGCCCGTCAAACGGTTGAAGAACAATATGATTGGAGTCGTATTTTTCCGTTGGTCGAATCGGCTTGGAATCAAGCAATTGCCTTTCACCGCGAACAACACGGTGAATGATAACGAAGCCGATATGAACAATTATATACTCAAGTGGTTTTGAAATTCCCGAAGCTGAACACGCAATCGCAACAACGTGAAGCGGTTGCTCAAGGGCGAAGCCTATCGCCCTACCGGCTACGATATAAATAAAATAAAGGGAATTTATAAAATTAATTTTATTCGAATTCGGTCGATTGCTGTACTCAAGTTACTTTAAAATTCATGGAGCTGAACACGGTAGCGCAACAACGTGAAGCGGTTACTCAAGGGCGAAGCCTGTCGCCCATACCGGCTCCGGTATATCGATAGAAAATCGACTGAATTTGAGATAATTTTTTGGGCAAATAGTATTTTTCAAAAATTCCCCAATGTTAATATTCTGGAGTAAAAATTATGAGTGAATTACAATTGAAGAGTGAGAGGTTGTCGGATTATCTTCGTGAGCTTGGTGGTGTTGTGGTTGCGTTTTCCGGCGGGGTGGATTCGACATTTCTTTTGCGTTTAGCCAAAGATGTTTTGGGTTCGGGTGTTTTGGCGGTAACGGCGAGGTCTTGTAGTTTTCCGCAACGAGAACTTGACGCGGCGCAAGAATTCACTCGCAAAAACGAGATTGAACATATTATAGTTGATTCGGAGGAGCTTGATATTGACGGTTTTTCGAGTAATCCGTTGAATCGTTGTTATCTTTGCAAAACGGGTTTGTTTACAAAAATACGTCAAGTTGCGGCGGCTCACGGTATTAAACATATTGCGGAAGGATCGAATGCGGACGATGAAGGCGATTATCGACCCGGTTTGCAAGCTGTTGCGGAATTTGGTATTTTGAGTCCGCTTGGGCATGTTAAGTTGACAAAAAATGAGATACGTCAACTCTCTGAAAAGTTAGGATTGCCGACGTGGAATAAACAGAGTTTTGCTTGTTTATCGTCGAGGTTTCCTTACGGTGAAAATATTTCGCGTGAGCGTTTGGCAATGATTGACAACGCAGAGCAATTTTTATTGGACGCGGGTTTCATGCAAGTGCGCGTCCGATTTCACGGCAACCTTGCACGTATAGAAACAGACGAAGGCGGATTTCAATTGTTATTATCTGAAAAAAATTTGCGAGAAAGTATTTACAAAAAATTCAAAGAAATCGGATTCGTTTACGTTTCAATAGACTTGCTAGGCTACCGCACAGGAAGCATGAACGAACCCTTGCCAATAGTCAATTTATCGTATACTCGGCTATTTTAAAATTTCTGAAGCTGAACACGGAAACGCAACAACGTGAAGCAGTTGTTCAAGGGCGAAGCCTACCGCCCATACCGGCTGCGGTATACCGTCTTGATTTTTTTTCTAATCGCCGTAGAATGCCCCGCTCACAAAATAATTTGAATCAGATCGCAAGTTTTTGATCACGTTCTTCCAAATACCATCCGGTTCGCCGGTTGGAAGTTACGAATAGACTGTGTTATCCATTGCGTCTCCCGAAAGGGAACGTTATGAACACAGCTTGCGAGTTTCGGGGTATGCGCTTTAGCGTTTACTTTGCCGTGCGTGTGTGCGCGGCTATTTCAATGGTATGAATGGGAAACTCGCTTGGATCGACGTAGCGTTCCCGTTTTTTTTTGCGCTGCGTTTTTTCTTGACGGTCTGCTTTTTCACGGCAAAAGGCAGAACATGACACAACAAAATTCAGA
>JAIRWK010000075.1 GCA_031268995.1 Planctomycetaceae bacterium | reverse complement strand
ATATTTACGCAAAATATCGAAGTCCAACGGGAAGTTACGAAGAAGTAATTATCCAATGTAAACATAAAGAAAGGTCTGATTCATCAGTTGGAGTCGAACCGGTACGTGAAATATTTGGCATATTAAAAAGTAATAAACAGTTATCTAAAGCAATTTTAGTAACAAACGGAACTTTTACCAATGATGCAATCAGTTTTGCTAATGAAAATAATGTCGAACTGATTGATAGGATCAAACTTCAGAGTTTGATGGGCTCTGTGTAAGTAAAATCTGTTCTATTTTATCTGCGTGTCCCGTTGCAAGAATCCCAAAACAGCTTGAGTACGGTGATCTTAATGTTGTAAAAAGATGGGAGCAACATTTTCTGCGGGATAATGATAGCCTTTTATTTTGTATGTCGGCGAAATAATTGATTCCGGTTGTGAGCGTGTTTGATCTGTTTGTGTTGGTTGTACAACGGCATTGTTTGGCGGATTACTTGAACGATTGACCGTCCTGTTTAAAACAGTATCAACAGAACCGCCATTGCCCAAACCCGCACCAACATACTCTTCAGCACTCACAGCAACATTAAACGTATCAACCGGCGGTAACTCGCTGCTTGTATATCCAACTCCGGTAACATTGCCGCCGCCGTCGCCGCTAATATCCAATTTGCCAACACCACTTGAAGCATTGTTCGCAACCATAGAAAACGGAATCCCATTTTGCCCACCAACACCTGAATAATTTTTTGTAAGATTGTTAGATTGACCTGTGGAATTATTGTTGCGCAAATAATCAGAACCCACTATGCCAGCCGATACTCCCGCAATAATTCGATCATTCCCATTAGATTTCGCAATAAACTCGTCCCGCCTCTGCATCAATACCTCCGACATCTCATAGTCGCCTCGCCCCCTATAAATCGCCGCCAACTCAAGATACGCCCGCGCTCCACCTAACACCGGTCTTATATGCCGCAACGCCTCAACCGCCCTGTCTTGCATCGCAAGACAACGTCCAAGTTCGACCTTGAGTTGCTGTTCATGCGGAAAAACCGAAATAGCGTTGCGCAAAACCGCCTCCGCTTGATCCAACCTGCCGCCCTCCGTCAAAAACCTGTTGTAATCGCTGACTATTATCGGAACAACCCCGTCCTTCGCATACCGCAACGCATATTTAAAATATACATCCGCCTCGTTTATCGCATTTTGCCGATTCCACGCGATCAACGCCAAACGATGATACGGAACCGCTAACGTTCCACCAACCGTCCGCCTTGAATTCAACTTTATAAACTCCTTGAACAAATCCGCCGCCAAAGAAAAATTTCCCGCCTCCTCCTCTCGTATTGCCCTAATAAACATTTCCTTCGAGACAACAGACTTGGATTTCGTCGCAAAATCAATATACATCTGCTCCGTCGTTACACCATTCTGACGTACCTTGTCAACCATCTCCAATCCATCATCCTCGCCAAACGGATCATCAATCCGCTTACGTAACAAAAAAGAAGGTATCAACGACTTTATCTTCTGAGGACTCGACATCACATCTTGCATTGATTCCGTTGGCTTTAACCGTGAATTAGGCTTGTCCGAACCGATCTCAGATACCCCGCCCACAATCGCCCCAGAATCAGATACAGGTAAATTATTGGGCAAACTTACACGCGAAGAATCAACTTTAACCTCACCATTCACCCCGCTCGATCCAACTCCGTTGCCTCCAGAATTTGCATTCGCCGCGACACGATTAGCCAACGGCGAATTTATCCCAACTCCCGCAACAGAGTTTCTGCCAAACAAAACCTCGTTCGACTTGGGAATAGTTGACGGAGAATAAACATTATTAGGTAAACCGCCAACCGCCTTGCCCGCATCACTATCAACTTTCGACGATTCGGTTGCCCCATTCGCCAATCCAACCGCATGATTTGTCGGCAACATACTCCGCGACAAAGGATTAGCCGCAACATACGTACTCCCCACACCAACGCCGTTATTGCTAGAATTGGGATTAGAGTTTACGTCGGCAAGATTATTCGGATAACCGCCCATCGGTTGTGTTGGCTTAAATTCTGATCTTGAATCCGAAGGCTCCCTTACATACTGATTTTGGTAATATTGCAATTGTCTATTTGGGGCAGTATTCACGGAAGTTGGGAAAGAACTTTGCGCAACACTCGACACACTCCGGTTCCCATACAGATCACCAGTCTGCGAAACCACAGAATCACAGATAAACTGCACCCACCAAATAACAAGAGCAATCGATACTATTTTTGATAACAACCGCATACAAAACTTCCATGCACACACTAAAGACTCCACACAATACACCGAAATTATACCGTAGCCGATATAAGGCTATCACCTCCATTATCGCTCTATACCTTGCCCCGCCTTGAAACAAAAAGCCTTGCTATCACAATTGTATTCGTTACAATCAGAGGCTAAAACATATATTC
The DNA here is from genome assembly GCA_031268995.1 of Planctomycetaceae bacterium. Taxonomy (GTDB): domain Bacteria; phylum Planctomycetota; class Planctomycetia; order Pirellulales; family Thermoguttaceae; genus WRKP01. Next base: position 1,645 of record JAIRWK010000075.1, on the reverse strand, counting down.
CATTTTTTCGTTATAACTAGAATGCTACAGACAAAAGATCACGACCCCCTACACCAAAACCAGCAAAGACGATAAATAGACGGCAATTCCACTCACGACAAACCGATATATAAACGGATTGACGCAAACAAAATGTCATAACAGTACTAAACGGGACAATTGTACAAGTTGACAGGAAATAAGTAACAAATCAAAAAAATAAGAGGCTCATTATAATGGATAAATCTATTTCCACCAATGAATTATTGCCGATTCCTTCCGACAGCACAAATTTTGACATTTACAAAGGTATCTGCAATACCCTAACACAGGCACGAACAAAAAGTTTACACTGCCGTCAATTCCGCAATGATAGAAGCGTATTGGGATATCGGACGACAAATCGAAGAAGCAATTGGGAACAGAGCCGAATACGGAAAAGGACTGTTACAATATTTGTCAAAAGGCTTAATGGGTGAATTTGGAAAAGGATTTACCGTTAGGAATTTGCAAGCCATGCGTCAGTTTTACTCGGCGTTTACCAATGCGCACTCGCTGTGTGCGGAATTGAGTTGGTCTCATTACCGTTTGCTTATGCGGGTTGAGGATAGTGTTCGCCGTGAATTTTACCTTCGTGAATGTGCGGAGAGTAATTAGAGTGTTCGCCAGTTGGAACGGCAGATTAATTCGTTTTTCTACGAGCGTTCGCTTGCCACACAAAAAAGCGGACAAGAAGACGTGAAAAACGAAATTCATACACTCGAACCAAAAATCGACCCGGATTATATACTTAAAGACCCGTACATTCTGGAATTTTTGGATTTGAAGGAAAAACGTGATTGCCACGAAAATGATTTAGAGCAAGGACTTATTGACCATTTGCAAGAATTTATGCTTGAGTTGGGGAAAGGATTCTCGTTTGTGACGCGTTAAAAACGCATTACAATTGACGGCGATCATTATTTCATAGACCTCGTGTTTTACAACTATATTCTGAAATGTTTTGTAATAATCGACTTAAAAACCGGGAAATTGACTTATCAAGATATTGGTCAAATGGATTTCTATGTCCGGTATTTTGACGATAAAATGAAACTCGCAGAAGATAACCCGACAATCGGCATAATCCTTTGCGCCGACAAAAATGACACAAAGGCGAAGTATTCGGTACTTGTGGACAAAGAAAATCTGTTTGCCTCAAAATATAAACTTTATTTGCCTACGGAAGAAGAATTGAAACAAGAACTGGATCGCGAGCGAGATTTAATTGAACGTCATCAGCTGCTCGAAGGAGAGGGCAACGAATAAACAATACAACACAACCAAAGCCTTATTGTAGAAATACTTTCCCGTGAAATCATCTATGTACCGAAGCCGGTGAGCGGTAGGCTTTGCCCCCATAGGTATTAAGTTAATGGGTTAAGTCATTTGTAATCTAGTAGTTAGTGTTTGTTTGCGAAATTCGTTTTCATTCATTTTACCAACGAAATTGCCCCAACTTTGTCCGTGATTTGTTATCGATTCGCCCTATTCGCCCTATTTTGCTCTAATAGACTTGTTTAAGAACTTTAAAGATGCTATAATAGAGGTCATGGAAACTAAAAATAAGACGGGCGATGCCCAAACGGTTCTTTTTAAACGGTTACACGGAGTAAGCCCCGACACG
>JAIRWK010000412.1 GCA_031268995.1 Planctomycetaceae bacterium | reverse complement strand
AATTGTGCTGAAATTTTTAATTCTTTTTGTAACTATTCAGTCGAATGATTTAATTTATTTTTTAAACCGCGAAATACGCCAAAAGAGCACGAAAGGTCGCGAATAATTTAGTTTCGCGTATTTTCGCTTAAATTTCGTGTGTTTCGCGGTAAAATAAAAAAATAAAAATCAAACGACTGAATAGTGTTACAAAGTTTCTTTATCTTGCATAACCCTCTAATTGCCAACACTGAGAATTTGGTTATACTAGAGTCGCTTTAGAATTCTTGGGGCTGGCGGTAAATATTTGATACGGTTTCGAGAATTTTATGCCGTTTCCCCGTCCTGCTTGTACTCAAGCTGTTTCAAAATTCCTGAAGCTGAACACGCAACAACAACGTGAAGCGGTTGTTCAAGGGTGAAGCCTATCGCCTTACCGGCTACGGTATAAAATTTCGTCAACCGCCGCCTTGCATTTCAGAAAACAGACTTTCACGCTTTAGATGCCAACGCCGGTATAACCGCTTCGCGATGTACGCTTGCGTGGTCAGCTTCGGGAATTTCAAAACAGCTTGAGTAGAATTACCGAAAATCATAACACAAGTAGTGTATTTTCATATTATTTTTATATCACAGTTCCCAAATATATTAACGAATGAATCCCAAAAATTACCAATCTAAAAATTGCTCTTACGCTGATCATAAAGTTGAACCTGTATGTACTCAAGCTACTAAACGAATGAAGCTGAAAACGGAAACGAAACAACGCGAAGCGGTTGTTTTTCATTGGCGAAACTTACCGCTTGTATCTTTTGTGGTGTATTTTTTCTCGCAATTATGCTCAAGCTGTTTTAAAATTCTCAAAGCTGAACACGCAAGCGCAGCATCGCGAAGCGGTTGTTCAAGGGTGAAGCCTACCGCCCATACCGGCTTCGGTACATTGGGTATGCGCCGATGTTTTACGTTTGCCCAAGACGATGAGCAGAATTCTCCCCAAAAGAAATTTTTATCAAAAGACAATAACAAAGACGACAATAATTCTAACAATGACACCGACAACAACCAGCCCCCAAACGACCAATACAACGAACAATACAACGAACAAAATGACAACGAAAATGAAAACGACAACGAAGAAAATAACAACAAAACAGATAAACGTAAAATAAAAACTCCGTCGCCGGATAAAACTATTTCGATTTGGCTTCTTATTGTTGTTGGGATTGGTGCGGTGTTTATTCTTTCGGCGATGCAGCCTACGCGTGAGGAATTGCCGTACAGTTACATGTTGGATTTGATTGAGCAAGGACCTAAACCTGAAGCGTTTGTTGTTGTGAGTGAGGGGACGGGCAAGAATGCTTTGACGGTGCGGTATTCTAATCTTGAAAATATAGTTGTTGATCCTTATGAGATTCGCGCAACAGTTACTCGCCAAATTTTGCGTGTCGGCAATAAAAATGAAAAACGGTCTCCCGACCATAATTTCAAGATTTCGTGCGGCAGAAGTGGGTTTGCGTTTGACGAAGGGCGATTGCTCAACCTTCTACGCGATAACGGATTCAAATTCCGCAGCGGAACTTACCCAACATTTTGGCAAGAAAACGGTACATGGCTTTTACTTTTTGCTTTGACGATTGGTGTGGTATTTTTTCTGATTCGCGGGCTTGGCAATTCCGGCGCGATGGCTTTTGGCAGAAGTCGCGGGAGGCTGATAACACAAGAAGATATTGACATAACTTTCAATGATGTAGCTGGAGTTGACGAGGCGGTTGATGAGTTGAAGGAGATAGTTGAATTTTTGCGAACGCCGGAAAAATTTCAAGTGCTTGGAGGTCGTATTCCTCGCGGTGTGCTTTTGGTAGGTCCTCCGGGTACTGGCAAAACGATCTTGGCGAAGGCTGTTGCAGGTGAGGCTGGGGTTCCGTTTTTTAGTCTTTCGGGTTCGGATTTTGTTGAGTTATATGTTGGTGTTGGTGCGGCGCGTGTTCGTGATCTTTTCGAGCAAGCGCAGAATCGTCATCCTTGTATAATTTTTATTGACGAGCTTGATGCGTTGGGCAAAATACGAGGCGGCAGTCAACCGGGCGGTCATGACGAACGCGATCAAACTCTCAACGCTCTTTTGGTCGAAATGGACGGTTTTAGCACAAATTCAGGTATTATTGTAATGGGCGCAACTAACCGTCCTGAAATACTTGATCCTGCGCTTATGCGACCCGGTCGTTTTGATCGGCAAGTATTGGTTGACCGACCTGACTTGGTGGGGCGTGAGGCAATTCTGAAAGTTCACGTCAAAAATGTTAAACTTGATAAGTCGATCAATTTGAAGGAAATTGCGTCTATTACTTCGGGTTTTGTTGGTGCGGATTTGGCGGCGTTGGTCAACGAGGCGGCGTTGTTGGCGGCGAGGGCAGACAAGAAAACCGTAACAATGACAGAATTCAACGAAGCTGTTGAACGTGTTACAACAGGTTTGCAAAAAAAACAACGTGTTATTAGACCGGACGAAAAAAAGCGTATTGCGGTTCATGAATGTGGTCATGCGTTGGTTGCGTATTTTACACCGAATTCGGATCCGGTTCACAAGGTTTCGATAATTCCGCGCGGGTTAGCTGCGTTGGGTTATACATTGCAGCGACCTGATGATGATCGGTATTTGCTGACGCGGACGGAGCTTGAAGCGCGGGTAAAGACGTTGCTTGCCGGAACGATTGCGGAGGAGATGGAGTTTGATGCCGTTTCAACCGGTGCGCAAAACGATCTCGAAAGGGCTACCGAAATTGCGCGGGCAATGGTTATGGATTTTGGAATGAGCAGGTTGGGCAGGGTAACGTACAGGGATAATCCAAGAGGAACTTTTCTCGGTGAAGTTACGGCAAAAGCACGGCAACACAGCGAGAAAACGGCTTGGGAGATTGATCAAGAAATTAGATCAATTATTGACACGTTATTTGATCAGACGCGCAATTTGCTGAACGAGAAACGCGAAATTTTAGAGCGGTTGACGGTACGGCTTCTGGAAAAGGAAGTGATTGAAAATGAGGAGTTGAAGGAAGTGATTGAAAATACCGGCAAACCTGATACTCCTGATGTTGACGCGCGAACGTTATCGAAAACTTAAAGGAAGTTCCAAAAACTTATATTCCCGTAACAGTAGCGTCCTCGTTGCCGCAATCGGAAGCGAGACGCTTCCGTTACAGTTGTTTTTAGTAATATTGAGTTAAACGACTACTTTGTCCCTTATGTCCTTATTGCCCCCTAATACTCAAGCTGTTTTAAAATTCCTGAAGCTGAACACGCAAGCGCAATAACGTGAAGCGGTTGTTCAAGGGCGAAGCCTATCGCCCTACCGGCTACGGTAAAAAATCCATTAAAACTCTAACCAAAAATTAAATTAAATGAAAGAAACAGATATCCAAATCATCGAAGCAACCGCTTCGACGCAAAAATTTGATTACCGAAGTCCGATGAAGTTTGGCGGCAGGATTGTTCGGGATGTTGTGTTGCTTGATGTAACGGTCAAGGTTGCAACTAAAGGCGGCAAAACAGCTGCTGGAACCGGTTCAATGACGATGGGCAATATTTGGGCGTGGTCTGCAGGAAAGACGGAACCGAATGATGCTCTTGAAGCAATGATCGCGTTTGGCAAGGCGGTTGTTAGTGAGGCGAATTCGTTTAAGCAATTCGGTCATCCGTTGGAATTATCTTATGATTTTGCGAAGTCGTATGACGGAGTTGCGGGCAAGGTTGTCGGCAAGTTGAGTATTAAACTTGACGAGCCGATTCCGAAGCTCGCTCAACTTGTCGCGGCGAGTCCGTTTGAAGCTGCGTTATTTGATGCGTATGGTCGGTTGTTGAATTTGAATTCTTACAATACGTTGTCCGCAGAATTTTGCAACCGTGATTTATCTTATTATCTTGGTGATGAGTTTAAGGGCGAGTATTTGGATCGATATACGTTGCGTGAGCCGAAGACGCGGATGCCGTTGTATCATTTAGTTGGTGCGGTTGATCCTTTGACGGCGGCGGAGGTGTCGGTGCCGTTGAATGACGGATTGCCGGAGTTTTTTGGCGAGTGGATAACGTACAACGGGTTGACGCACATCAAAGTTAAATTGAATGGGGACGATCTTGCTTGGGATGTTGAGCGGATGATTGCGATTGACAAAATTTGCGTGGAATTTCAAGAGAAACGCAGTTGCAAGCATTGGTTTTATTCTTGTGATTTTAATGAGCGGTGTGCAAGTGTTGAGTATGTTTTGGAATTTTTGAGTAAGATAAAATCGAGAGAGCCTGAAGCAATCGAGCGTTTGCAATACATCGAACAACCAACAAACCGCAATTTGCGGGCGTTTCCGGAAAACAAGATGCACAAAGCGGCGGCGATTAAGCCGGTGGTGATTGACGAGTCGTTGGTTGATTTAGCGGCGTTGCATGACAGTCGTGATATGGGTTATTCGGGTGTTGCGTTGAAGGCGTGCAAGGGACAAGCGGAGGCGTTGTTGATGGGAGCGGCGGCGAAAAAGTACGGGATGTTTCTTTGCGTGCAAGATTTGACGTGTGTTGGTGCATCTTTTTTGCATTCAGCTACCTTGTCGGCGCGTTTCCCAACAGTTGAGGCTATTGAGGGCAATGGAAGACAATATTGTCCGGCGGCAAACAAGAGTTGGGAATCAAAATATCCGTCAATGTTCATTATCAAAGATGGTCAAGTAGGTTGCGGCGTGTTAAACGAAGCCGGTTTGGGGTTTTCGTCTAACAAGTAATATTTTTTAAGCACGTAGAAAACGCGGATTTGAATTGAAAGTCGCAAATTTGGATTGTCTGCGTGCTTAAATAATCTAATGACAGCAAAATCATTTTTTGTATTGGGGGAACTTCCAAAAACTTACCTTTTTGCGAACTGCGAAATTTGACATTATGCTCAAGCTGTTTTGAAATTCCCGAAGATGGCATGCGAGCGCAACAACGTGAAGCGGTTGTTCAGGGGCGAAGCCTACCGCCCATACCGGTGTCGGTATAACATTTTCACAATTTGTAGGTTTTTAGAAGTTGTATTGGATTATTTTAATTTATCAGAATAGGTATTAGCGAATGAGTATTTTTTCAAGATTTAAGTCGGCGTTGTCGAAAGCGGTCAAGGTGTTGAACACTGATATTCGTGATTTGTTTAAGACTTCTGGTCGTATTGTTGACGAGGAATTTTTGGACGAGTTGTTTGCGATGTTGGTCAAGACGGATGCTGGGGTGGCGGTTGCGGGTGAAGTTGTTGACGAGATACGAAAACAATTTAGAGGACGTGTTGCCAAACAGGAAGATGTTGTCGGGTTGTTTAAAACTAAATTCAAACAGTTGATGTTTCAGTCAGCGGCTCCGATAAATTTGGCGGCGGACAAACCGACGGTGATTATGATTTGTGGAGTCAACGGCAGTGGTAAAACGACAACGATTGCGAAGTTGGCGAAGTTATTTATCTCGCAAAAAAAACGCGTTGTGCTTGGGGCGGCGGACACGTTTCGTGCGGCGGCGGCTGAGCAACTCGCGGTTTGGGCGGAGCGGTTGGGGGCAGAAATTGTAATGGGCAAACCGGAGAGCGATCCGGCAAGTGTTGCTCACAACGCGATCTCGAAAACAATTGAGACGGGTGCGGATGTTTGTATTGTTGACACGGCAGGCAGGCTGCATACGCAAAAGAATTTGATGATGGAGTTGGAAAAGATACATCGAATTTTGGGCAAACGTGTTCCCGATTCGCCGCATGAAGTTTTCTTAATTATTGACGCAACAACAGGTCAGAATGGAATCAATCAAGCTAATATTTTCACCGAATATGTAAAATGCACTGGAATCATACTCTCAAAACTCGACGGCACTGCAAAAGGCGGCGTTACTATCGCGATTAAAAAACAGCTAAACATTCCGGTCAAATTCGTCGGACTTGGCGAATCAGCCGATGATTTGGAGGTATTCGACTCAGAAAAATTCGTTGACGCAATGTTTGACGAAACCGTTTGATTGACTGGGAAAATTTTCAACACGAAAGGCACGAAAAAGACGAAAGACACGAAAGTTTAGTAAAAGTTTTTAAAAAATCTTTTTCTCCATTTTCGTATCTTTCGTGTTTAAAATCCCCTCTTTGTCCTCTGTGGTTACAAAAATTTTTCGTGAACGATTACTATACTCAAGCTACTTTAAAATTCCCGAAGCTGAACACGCAAGCACAACAACATGGAGCGGTTGTTCAAGGGCGAAGCCCGCCCATACCGGCTTCAGTATAATATTTCAGCGATGTGAAAAATTGACAACTTTTTTGGGAGTTGTATCAACTTCACCTGTCAGATTAATTTCTATTTTCTTGTTTCCTTCCGGCGGTATTGTGATTTTTAAGTCGGTTGTATTAAAACTGGCGTACTTTTGTGGAAGATGTTGGATAAGTTCGCGGGTATCTTTGATAACTATTCTACCACTTTTGCTAAGCTCATCTACATTTACCGGTTCGTCTATCTCGCCCCGCTCTTCAGTTTTTTTCACAACAACATTATATTCACCCGGATATGCTCCGTCATTGGGATTCAATGTCATCATTTTAAATTTTCCATTCGTATCAGTAACACTTGATGCCGCTTTGGATTGACTAACTGGGCTAAATAAAATAGTAGCACCTTCAACCAATTCACCATTAAATTTTAAAACACCCTCAGCAGGTACAAGTCCAACAAGTTTACTCCTATTACTACAATCGCCCGCAAAAAACAGTACACAAATTGACAAAATAACAAAACTAATTTTTCTACTCATATCAAAATTCCTATCAAAAAAATTCAATAAAAAACATCAAAAATTCAATAGCACGGATCTTAAGAAAATTTAAAAATCCGCACAACTTACTCACTAAAAAATATTCGCCCAGCTTTATTTGAGCCACATAAAATATTCATCATAATTTATACTCATCGCACTATGAAATTCAGTTTTTATTTTTTTTGACAGGATTTACGGGATAGCAGGATTTTGTTATATCCTTACAATCCTGTGATCCTTGTTATCCTGTCTCAAAAAGATGAGTTTCATATACTCAAGCTGTTTTAAAATTCCTGAAGCTACGGTAAACCCACAACGCAGAGCGTTAGGCAAACGCGACAACGTGAAGTGGTTGTTCAGAGGCGAAGCCGGCTACGGCATAACAGCTCCGGTTATATCTCAATCATGGAATTGATTTTGCCTCATTTCCATTGATTGAGCCTAACGCTCCCCAAATCCCAAATGGCGAAATACTGGTTGGAGGATTTGTAGTTGTTCTGTTGTACGGAACAGAGGTCAAATCTCCATAATCAATGTTTTCATTGATAAAATGAATAGAAGCATCCGCCATACAAACATTCACGCCACCACTATGAAAACTTGTCGGCGGTAGTAGAGAGCCGTATTGTCCTGTCGGACTTAATCGCAAAGTAGCATAGTTGGTACCGTACTTTGCACACGATGGAGCATTGGGAGGAAGAATCGTGTGAAAAAAAACATTATGCAGTCTGTAATATGCAAAATTAGTTCCTGAACCATTTCGAGCATCTGTTACTGTAGAGTTGTAAGTTCCGTTTGATCCTTTTGTTTGCATGCACTCCATTGGCGTTGCGGTTGTAACATCCAATTTTGCTATCCCTCCTTTAATTAATTTATTCTGATTGGTTGCCAAATTATCACCATTGCCCGGACTTGCGCAACGTTCACTCATAACAATAGTATTACTCAATCCGTCAGTGATATTGTCAAAAGGACGTTTCGCATCTTCTCCCCAGTAACTTGCCCACAACGGAGTATCAACTAAACCAAAAATAGAACGATTATTTCCAAAATAACCATGATAGTCTATAAGAAAATCAGCTTCGGAAAAAACATAGTTTGTCGGTATTAGCGGACCTGTGGTATGTATTGGAGTGAGTCCAGTTGAAGAGTCCACGATAGTGTGAGGTTTTAATCCGCCAGCATCGGACGGACACAAAAGTATATTCATCTTTCCCTTCCACCATGTATAATCGCCATACGGGTTGTTACTTTCTGTAACGCTATAATCATCGTGGTCCACAATCTGCTCATAGCGCGACGATTCCTCAAAAAAGGGTAACATCATCACAAACGCAGTACGATTCAAATTTGGTCCTGTTGCGTGTCCCGGAACGGCATTATTCGAATCGTGAAAAGTGTGAATTGCCAGACCAAATTGTCGTAACTTATTTGAACATTGCATTCGTCTTGCTGCTTCGCGTGCAGCTTGAACTGCTGGCAAAAGTAACGCGATTAACGTTCCAATAATCGCAATTACCACCAAAAGCTCGACAAGCGTAAAACCAAAAACAAAAGATAGAAAACTCTTTCGGGAATAGAAGTCGTGAAAATTATCACAATTGTCATTAGGGAGATTACGTATCCCCCCCCCGTTGCCTATTTTAACATTTTCTTTACCAATTTTAATTTTGGCGGTGATCGAGTCTGACATTAAATTTCTTTTTTTCATTTGTTTAAATTGTTGTTTATTTAACCGCATTGACGGTTAAAAAGTTAATATGTTGGGCGTATTACATCAACGTTACTTTAAAATACGTTAGCTTTCACGTTCAACTTCGGGAATTTTAAAACAACTTGAGCACAAATGACGAAACCCACCACCAATATTGGCTTCGGCATATTTGCTTTTCTCGTGTATTCGCAATTTAAATGCCAAACGAGACCTTACTTTTGAAATAATTGAATAAAATCACCCGCAATTATTATAGAATTTTGCGCAACAGAAATTCACAAAACAACACCTCTCGACAATCTATTACAGAAAAACAGTCAAAATGTTACCGATAAATAACGCCAGAAAATAAACCTGTAAATTTATAAGAAAAATTAAAACTTAAAATAAACAAAAAATTTTTTTTATCGTTGCAAAAAATTTTTACACTCGTGATATTTGATGGGAGACAACTAGCAAATATCACGGCAACAGTCATCCTATTTCACAAGCTGTGATTTTTTTGACATAATTTAGGGGCAAAAGGGACAGAAGGGAATTTCTAAAATACTATTTGCCAAAAGCGAATTATCTAAAATTTCGGTCGATTTTCATTTGATATACTGGAGCTACTTTAAAATTCCTGAAGCTGAACACGCAAGCGCAACAACGTGAAGCGGTTGTTCAAGGGCGAAGCCTATCGCCCTACTGGCTACGGTATAAAAATCGACAGAAGTCGAATAAAATTAATTTTTAGAAATTCCCGTTTGTGAAAATTTTTCGATGGTTCGTAGTAGGTTTCCCAATCTTGAATCCCATTCGATGCGGATGTGTTCTATGCCGTTTATTGGTTTGATGGAGTATTCGGCTGCGTTTTCAATTATATTTTTGCACAAAATATCCGGTCTTACCGAATGAATTGCTCCGCGTCTATCTTCGATTTTTAGCGGGACTTGTTTACAAATTTGTCCGCAAGGTTTTCCTTGTGGAATGATATTTGCCCGCCAGAGGCAATGGTTTATTGTGAAAAGCGGTACTCGCCCAAAAACAATCAACTCGACCGCCGACTTGGGAACAGACTCGCAAAAACTCACCGTCTGCTCCTCACTCAAATCAAATCCGGGCGTTACCCGCTCAACTCCCCACTCAAGTAATTTTTGAAACGATAATTCATTTATCACGTTGAACGAGAAATCCGCAATCACCGGAATATTACACTCATTGAAAAACAGAAGCTCTCCGCAATTTCTCGCCAACACCGCATCAGGCTTCAACTCCAAAAATTTATCCGCCTTCCAATCCTCAAGCGGTAAAATTACACGCGGCAACACCGCCACAAACGACGCTCCATTACCCCGCACAACCTGCGACGCAAATCTATACTCCGCAATACTTCCAAACTCCCCATAAAACGATTTACAACCTAACGCGATTATTCGTTTCAATAATTCCTCGTCCTCAAAAATGCCAATCTCCCGCAACAAAAGATGAATTGTTGTTGGAATTTTTTCACCAATTTTTTCTTTATTTTTTGTAACATAAATTTGCGAAAACGAATTATGAATATTGCGCTTTATTGTTTCCAAGTTGTCATGAAATTCGATTTTGTTTTTCGATTGCGGCGAATAATTTTCGAGTTTGTCAATCAATTCGTGCCGTAACTTTCCAAGCAAACTCAAAGGTATCATTGGATTACCTTGAATTTCCGCTTTAATTTTGCCCAATGAAAAAATCGTATCGCCAAGCCTGCTGAATTGCGTACTCAACATCTCCAACGTAATCGGATGCTTGACCGCAACTTCAAGATTATCCTTGCCGACAATTTCGCACATTGCTCCCGTTAAACTTTCGGCGGATATTTTAATTGGCTTGCCCGCAACAGCGGTTATTTCAATATTTATCGGCACGCGGCGGCTTGTATTTTTCGATTCCAGCGATTTTCGAATTTCGCGTTCAAGTTCGGGATCGTTGGTTTTTCTTACGGATTGACCTGCAGTTACGTACTGCGGGTCAATAGAGTTGTTCGCGAATGTTAAAAGCACTTTTACATTTTCCGTACACTTTTGCACGGATTCGCCGTTGCGCATAATTTCGTAAACTCGCCCGCCTTGCGAGTTATTCGGTTGCTCATTGTTCTCAAATAAAATTCCGTCGCCGCGTTGAACTTTACTGGACAAACGAACAACAACAGCATCACGCCGCATTTCAATTACCTTACCAATCTCAACTCCACGATGCGACATAACATTTCCCAAAACAAGCAATCTCGGCTCAACTTTATCAAGCCATCCAGTCGTAAATCCGCGAGAAAATATCATCTCGAGCCGCACCAAGTCTTCGTGTATCGTGTTATTCTCAATTTTTTGCTCGATATAGTCGAGAGTTTCGCGATAAATGCGGGTTGTTTCCGCAACATATTTAGCGGGTTTCAATCGTCCTTCGATTTTTAACGAGTTGACACCGGCGGCGGTTAGTTGCTCAAGAATCGGCAACGCAGCGAGATCACACGGACTTAAAATTTGCGCCGGATTATTTGTACAATTATTGCCGATCAGCGAATACGGAATACGGCAAGGTTGAGCGCAACATCCGCGATTTGCACTGCGACCGCCCAAAGAAAGACTCGCGTAACATTGCCCCGAAAAACTAATACAAAGCGAACCGTGAACAAATACTTCAATCTCACAATCGGTCGTTTTGCGGATTTCGCGTATTTGTTGTAACGATAATTCACGCGGCAACACAATTCGCTTCAAACCAAGCGAAGACGCAAGTTTTATCGATAACGGCGAAGTGAGCGACATTTGGGTTGACGCATGTATTGGCAGATTCGGGCAAAACCGTTTCGCAAGAACCGCTAGCCCAATATCTTGCACAATAATTGCGTCAACTCCGGCTTGTGCTATTTCGCGTATAAGTTGTTCAATTTCAGCGAGTTCGTCGTCATAGGCCAACGTATTGAGAGCAACATAACCAGACATTGCGCGGCTATGTAGAAGTTGCATTATGTTTTTGAGATTTTCGCGTGGAATATTTTTAGCACGCACGCGGGCATTGTATTTTCCAATCCCCGCAATTCCAAAATAAACCGCATCAGCCCCGTTTTCAATTGCCGCATGAATCGACTCCTCATCACCCGCCGGCGATAAAAGTTCAGGTAAACCGAAATCGGTCTTGACAGCAAGATTTGCCCTTGAACAGCTGGTTTGTGGTGTCGCGTTTGCGTGTTCAGTTTCAGGAGTTTTGAGGCGGCTTGAGGATAAATATTGTTGCGCAATCTTTTTTTCTTGCGGTTGTCGGGTAGTTGAAAATTTCATTATTAAATGATAAAATGAAACGCGATCTTGTGTTTCAAAATAATTTGTGGGTGGTGAAAGAAAGACAAATAGGGACACAAGGGACAAACTGGCTTCGGTATAAACTATACGTCCTTTTTCGCCTTTGCGGTGCTTACCATTCATTTATTTATGCGTAACGTGATTTACTTAAAACTTATAGGATATATCGCACCCAAAATTTGAAATATAGCCAGCCACCAGTATAACGACATACAGGATTCCGAAAAGGGGAATATGAGTATTATTGATCGCATAAATAATTTTCAGTTGCATCAAGAGCCGGTAACGCCGGAGATTACGATATCGCTTGATGGTCGCGGCAGTAGGATTTACAATGTTGGCGATACGCTTGCGGGTAGTTATTGGTTTGACGCGGTTGGCGGTGATGAGATTCAAGCCGTAGAAGTATCAGTTATTTGGCACACCGACGGCAAGGGCAACGAAGATTTAGGGGTACACGCATTTTGGAGATTTTCAATTGAAAACGGCGACTGGATTGACCCAAGACAACCCGGACGCTTCAGTACAATTCTACCACGCAGCCCGTTATCGTATTCCGGCATACTGATAAAAATCAGTTGGTTGGTACGAGTCAGGCTATTTCTAGCAAACGGCAGAGAAACCGTCGAAGAAATCATTTTCCACTTGGGCAACATACCAGACGTAAGAACATTAAAACCAATAGAATAGGGGTAACTCTTGCGGTTGCCCGTGTGAGATCATACCGAAGCCAGTATGCGGTAGGCTTCGGTGTATTCAAGTACTCCCACTTGAACAAATCGCATTCTGGTTTATATTTATCCGTAGCTTGGCTGTTTGTCGATAAACGAAAGAGGTTAAGACAAACGGTTAGACCTCGACCGGTGTTGTTTTGAATTTTGACAAGTGTTGCGTGTGGAGCAAATTTAGGACACGCGACAACGAATTCGGTAAAATTAAAACACATGTCGGACGCGCTTTAAAATAAAATGCCTTAAACACGAAAGAGTTGACTTTCCAATAATAGACTTGTAACGTGCGGCGACATTTTATGTGTGAACAGTATAAATTTAGTTTAAAATCATTTACGAAATGAATTTGGGAAAACCTTAAAAGTTTGAAAGGAGAATTTGTGGTAAAACTTACACTCAGAGATAAAGAAACAGTTCAAGAAGCAGTCCGTCGTTTTCGGAAACTTGTTGAGAGAAGCGGATTAAAAAAAGAGATGCGACGCAGAGAATATTTTGAAAAACCAAGCGAAGTCAAACGCCGTGCGAAGTTGCGGGCTGTTCGCCGAAATCTGATGATGATAAAAATTGCACAAAACCCACGATTGGCAACTATGTAATTTGCACAAAACCTAAATGGGCGTTGGATTTCGCTATTTTGCAAACGCCCTGTGTTGGTTAGGCATCGCCCAAAATAATTTTCACAAAAGACCAAAGAGGCAAGTTGTGAATGTCTGGGAGAAACTTCCCAATTACCGGATGCGCTAGCATAAAACCACCGCTAGCCCTTACGAAACCACCCCTAACTTTAGGGAACTAATGGTAATTTTATTTCAGGGCAATGCATCAATTATCCTCAAGCTACTTTAAAATTCCCGAAGCTGCGGTAAATTTGCAACGTAAAGCGTTAGGTAAACGTAACGACGTAAAGCGGTTGTTCAAGGGCGAAGCCTATCGCCCGTACTGGTTTCGGCATATCAGGATCAAAATTTAATGGAATCGACATCACTTCCTGCTGTTTTTATTGGTATTCATCTTGACGCGGCTCGCGTCAATGTTTCTGCGGTTTCCGAAACGGGCGAAATTCTAGCCGAATCGTATTCGCCTTTTGCCCCGCATAACCCGATAAATTCGCGAAAACACCTCGAAATCAATCCGGAAATATGGTGGGAAGCAACCCGCGTCGCCATTGGGAATACCGTCAACAAACTCCGCTCAAAACTCTCCAGCCCTTCGCAATTAAAAGCGATTTCGGTTTGCAGTAATTCGGGTTCGCTTGTGGTACTTGATCGTGCTGGTGTGCCTGCGATGTCCGCGATTTTGCCCGAAGACGCGAGGGCGGTTGATCAGGTCAAGAGCCTAAATTATCACGGTCAAGAACATTGCAACCGATTAGGATTTCAATTCAAGCCCGATAGTCCGTTGGCGAAAATTGCGTGGATCAAGGAAAATTTGCCCGAACTCTATGAAAATGCGTGTTTTGTGCATCAAGCGGATTATGTTGTTGGGAAGCTCAAGGGCAAAGCTGATGTTACGGAGTATTCGCTTGCGATGAAGACGGGTTGTGATTTGGTTGAGGAGAATTGGCCCGATTGGCTTGATTATGACATGCATCTTGGGGTTCGGGACAAGTTACCGCATCTTGTTGCGCTTGGGGAGAAGGTTGGCACGGTGTCGCAGAAAGCGTCGTCGGATACAGGACTTCCGACTGGTGTTGCTGTCGTAATGGGAACAACTTCACAGACTGCATCGTTTCTTGCTTCGGGGGCAAAACGGACAGGTGATTTCAGTCTTATTTTGCAGAAAGGGATGACGGTAAGCGGTATTTCCCAACGAATAGTGATTGATCCTTTGGAGCAGATGTTGGTTTACAAGTTGCCGCATAGCAAGTGGCTTTTTTCGGTTGAGAGCAAAACGGGTGCGGAGTGGGTTAATGTCTGGTTTGGTCAAGATTCGTTTCGTGAGCTTGAGTCGCAGGTGAAGGAGCTTTTGCCGACAACATATATCGCGTATCCCAATGTTACGAAGGGTGAATTGTTTCCGTTCAACACGAGTAGTGCCGAAGGATTTATTTCGCCGGCAACAGATAACAAGTTAGCGCAATTTGCGTCGTGTCTGCAAGGTACGGCGATGTTTGAGCGGTATTGTTATCAGAAACTTGACCGGATGGCTAGTGCGCCGGATGGTCAGAGTACGATTTCGGGGGTTTCGTCGTTGGGTGATATTTATTCGACTGGCGAGTGGAGTGCGAGTGATATGTGGATGCAATGCCGTGCGGATGTTACGGGACGTGTCAACAGACGAGTTGTAGGGCAAGGCGGTGCGGCGTTTGGTGCGGCAATGATTGCGGCGCGGGGTGTGCATTACAAATCGCTTGAAACCGCATCTGACAAAATGGTTTCAAGTGAAGCCGTATTCTTCCCCAACCCAGAGTTAACATCAATGTACGCCGACCTCTACACAAACTTCTGTACTCTCATGGAAGAACAAGGATATTTGTTGTAACAACGGAGGGGGAAATTTTAAACGCGAATGATCGCAAATATTTTCAATATTATTCGCGTCCCCATTCGCGTAACATTTGTGCTTTTCGCGTTTAAAAATCCCCTCTCAGTGTTCTCTGTGTCTTCTGTGGTTATAAAGAAATCTTTTATAGTTTTATTGAAAAATGGTAACTATTCAGTCGCCCTGATTTTTTTTGACATTTTGTATTGACATGGTTTTCTGAATTTATTATTCTTTTGTGATGGATCGAGCGGATTTTGGTAACATTTCGGATTCGGAGTTA